>NZ_NFHA01000013.1:0-82592 GCF_002159225.1 Flavonifractor sp. An91
TAAAACGAAACCTGGCGTTAATTAACGCCAGGCCTCGCAAAGTTTTGAATTTCCATTCTGCCCAGGAATTATGGGACTTCGAACTCAATTCCTGTTGCATTTAGTTTGACAATTCACTCATGGGTAGGCATTCCAATATACCTCACCCGGGTCCAGGGAGAGTCCCCTGGCGGCAAAGAGCTGGTCAATGGTGCAGAAATAGTAGCCCTGGGCGTGGAGCTTGTCCACAATCTGCAACGCGGCATCCACCGACTCTGGATAGATGTCGTGGAGCAGGATAATGCCGCCGTCCCGGGCCTGGTTTACCACCATGTTTACCACCCGGTCGGTGTTTTTGTCGTCCCAGTCCTCCGGATCAATGGACCACAGGATGATGGGACAGCCCGCCCGCTTTTTTACGCCCTCATCCCACTTGCCGTAGGGCGGACGAAGGAGAAAGTCGTTGTGGCCCAGCAGATCCTTCAGCAGGGTGCGGGTGGACTCCACCTGGGCGTCAAAATCCGTCTGGTTCAAGTCGGTGAGCTGCACATGGTCGAAGGTGTGGATACCGATCTGGTGTCCCTCCCGGTCCATCCGCTCCACCACATCCTCGTTGTCCGCAATCTGACGGCCAATGAGGAAGAAGGTGGCTTTTACACCCCGCTCCGCCAGACCGTCCAGCAGACGGGTGGTGGTGGAGCGGCGGGGCCCGTCGTCAAAAGTGAGTGCAATGAGCTTTTGCTGAGGCAGCTGGGCGGGAGCGTCAACCGACAGCACACTCTGCCGGACCCCCAGGGAGAAGGTCAGACAGACTATAGAAACTGCCAGAATGACCACCATCCACCGCTTTTGAAGCTGACTCACGCCCCTCGCCCCCGTTTCGCCGTTGTGTGGCATAGTATGTGCAGGGCGGCGGGGAAGTTTTCACACAAAATCTGTCAGTTAGGCCTGGCGGGGATCGGGATCGCCGCTGAGGGAAAGAATGTACTGGTAATAGGGCAGCAGGAATTCGTAACTGTCCACCAGCACATCGGCCAGCTCATGGCTCCACAGCAGATCCTGATGGGGGGCGCTGTGGGAGATGGCAAAGCTCTTTTTATCATACCAGGGCTGCAGCAGGGGGGAGGGCGCAGCCTTGGGCCGTTTGTAGTCCGTACCTTCCAAGATAAACTGGTCCTGTTTATTGAGACGGCGGGTCAGCTGCTCCATGGGCTTGGGGTCCCGGTCCATCCGGGCCCGGAATTTGGCCATGGTTACCGCGGGAGCCATCCAGAACCCCATGCCGCAGGACCAGCCCTCCGGCTCCAGTTCAAACCAGAACACCGGCTCGGAACCGGCTTCCACATGGGGACGAACCAAACTCATCCACAGGTGGTCCTTGTAGGGGCCACGGCCAAAGAGCCGCCGGGCGTCCCGATAGATGCGGGAGACCTTGCACACCAGATCCAGGTCGGGGTGCTTGTCCAGAAAACGGGCGTATACCTCGTTGGCCAGCTCCTTCATAGGGCGCTGGAAGTGGGTCAGGTACTCCTCTTTATGGGCCTCAAACCAGGACTTTTCATTGTTGAAGCGGATGCCCCACATAAAGTCCACGGTGGCCCCGGAAAATCCTTCAAACATAGTAATTCCTTTCTCATTTCGTATTTGGGCAAGCAAGGCCCCCCGCCGGGCGGGGGGCCTTGCAGAAGGTTGTATCAGGCTGCGGGAGTCTCCGCTGCGGGCGCCGCGCTGTCCTCAGGCAGCATACCGGGACCGGTGATAGGTGTGGGCTCCGGTGTGGGAGTGGCACTGGGCGCTGGACTGGGCGTTGCCGAGGGTGTTGCGGAAGGTGTGGCAGAGGGGGTAGCCGACGGCGTTGCACTGGGTGTGGCCGACGGTGTAGCCGTAGGTGTGGGCGTGGGCTCCACCGGGGTCAGTGTTTTCAGTCCCGTAGAGGGATCAATGCCCCAGCGGGCTGCGTCGGCGGGGTTGTAGTAGTACACCGCGTCGGAGGACTTGTAGCTGTTGCGGTAGAGGAAGATGGTATCTACCGTATTGCCGTTTTTATCCACCAGCTTCTGGTACACATCCACGGTGACGCCGTTGTAGCGGGAGTAATTGGGGTCCCGCCGGGGCTCGGCGCCCGCAGGGTGGTTGGGATCGGGCTTATAGGTGTTTTTATAAGGAGTTGTAGAGACGGTAACAGAGTAGGGCTCGCCGTGGATGCCGGTGGTATCGGTGCCGTAGATGGTAACGTGGAGCTTGTGGTTTTTATCCTGATAGGTTTCGATTTTGATGGGATAGTCGGTACTGTTTTTGAATTTAAAGTCGATCTGGTTGCTCCAGACGGTGGCATCAGTGCCGATCACCGGCATATAGCCGCCATTGAAGGCGTGCTTGGATCGTTCCACGGTCTCCAGATTGGCCTTCAGGGTGACCCAGTAAATGGTGGAGGAGAGCTGGCAGATGCCGCCGGCGGTGGCGTCGATGCTCTGGCCGTTCTGGTAGGTGCCGGCGTCCTTGTAGCCGCTGGATTTGGTATAGGGGCCGGCCAGATCGTTGTAGGAGAATACCTCACCGGGCAGCAGGATGGTGCCGTTGACCCGGCTGGCAGCCAGGTCGATGTTGTACCAGCGATTGGAGGGACCGGCGCAGCTGGTGGTGCCGGTGCCCAGCACGTCCTTGAAGAGGTTGGCCTCCAGGTCGGCGGTGGTCATTTTGGGCTCAGTCTTGGTCAGGGGTACGGAGACATCGGAGCCCTCCGCCGCGCTGTCCAGGGCAGACTTGGCGGCGGCAGTATCCAAGCTGACGCCGGTGACAGAGGGCACGATCTGCTTGGTGCTCTTGTCTAAGTAGGCGTCGGCTGCCTCCACGGTGACCTCCTTCTGGATGGCATCAAAATCCGGGTCCAGGGGAGGGGCGGTGGTGACCTGGGTCTCCAGAGGAGTATTTTCCGTGCTGCTGTCGTTGAGCAGCTGAGTAAAGCGCTCTGCAGCGGCGTCGGTGAGGGCGTTTACGTCGATGGTGCGGCCGGTGACACCCTTATGGAACACCAGCTGATCGCCGGACACCTCCCAAGTGGTTTGAGCCTCCGGGTCTGCGTATTTTTTCACCGCCTCGCTCACAACGGCGGGGGTGTCCTTCAGCGTTACGGGGACGGAATAATGGGTGCCGCCGGTGATGGCCCCCAGATACTGGATGCCCCGGGTGAAGAAGTTGCCCGACTGCTGGTCCAGGGCCTCCTGGAGGGCGGATTCCACTGCCTGGTCATCCACCGTGGCGTCGCTGCCCGGGATGGTAAATTCCTGCCTCTCGCACACAAAGGATACGGAGAGCTGAGAAAGCCGGTCAGGCAGCTGGGTTTTGAGGGTATCCAGGGCCTGTTCCTGGGTTTGACCGCCCAGGTCGATCCCGGCGACGGTCGTATTGGGCAGGAAAGTGCCGCTGCCCGCGGCGGCGCACAGAATGAGGTAGCCGCCAATCAGGATGACGACCACCGCCAGTGCCACAATGAGGGCGATCTTACCGCCCCTGGGCTTTTCGGCCTGAGCGGTTCGCTTGCCCGCTGTTTGTGCCATATTCGATCACTCCAACTCGTATAATTGCCCGGCCTGGGGCCTGGGCAGAAAATCCGGCAGATCGTTACCAGAAAGACAGCAGAAACTGCCGGGCTGCATCAAAAATGATTCAGTAACCCATATTATAGGTGTTTCCTATGAGAAAAGCAATTACAGATTGGTTACATGGTCCGGCGGCGGAAATCGCTTTACAGAAAAGCGGATTCAGTGTATGATTATATGCACCTGGACGGCGGATCATATCGGCGATTGTCCGCTATTACAGCATGGCCCGTCCAGCGGATCATATCCAGCGAAACTTTGACACTTTTGTGATGGAATGACAACATTTTTTGACTTTAGAGAGCAAAAGGGGCGGTATCCATGTCATATGACCGATACAGACGTCCGGACGGGAACGGGGATCTGGGTTCCTGGATCGTGACGCTGATCCTGTTGATCAGTCCGCTGTGGTTTGTGGGGCTGATCCTGCTGTTCCGCAAGCTGAACGCGCTGGGCCGCAGGCCACAGTTTCCCTATCTGGGGCCAAGTCCCGGTACACAGGGATTTCACACCCCGCCCGCAGGGGCGGCGGGCAGGGGGCTGGGCCTTGGGAAAGGCAAGGCCATGACCATCGGCGGAGCTATCATGGCTGTTATCTTCGGCATTGCCACCGCGGCGGGACTGCCGGTGGTGAGCAGCATCATGGGCTTCCCTCTGTCGCTGGCAGCCATGTCTCCGGTGATCGGTCTGTGTGCCGGTGGCCTGGCCCTTATGCTGGCGGGCAGTCTCAATACCCGTAAGATCCGGCGGTTCCGGAAATATCTGGCCCTCATTGGCCGGAGGGAGAGCGTGTCGGTGGTACAGCTGGCCCACGCCATGCCGGTGCCTGTGCGCAAGGCGTGCAACGATTTGCAGGAGATGCTGGACCGGGGCATCCTGCCTGCGGGATATCTGGATATGTCCTCCTATCAGCTGATCCTCAGCGACGAGGGCCTGAAGGATGAGCCGGAACCGGCGGAAGAGACTCAGGACCAGAGCCCGGAAGAGGAGGAACCCCTGGATATCCGGGACGACGACGCGGTACTCCGGGAGATCCGCCGCCTCAACGACGACATCGACGACCCCGAGATGAGCCGCAAGATTGACCGGATCGGGGAGATCACCAGCAAGATCTATGGCTATGTAAAACAGAATCCCAGCAAGGAGGGGCAGCTGCGCTCCTTCCTCAACTATTATCTGCCCACCACCCTGAAGATCCTCAAGGCCTATGCCCGTATGGAAGACCAGGGCGTGGAGGGTGAGAACATCCGTACCGCCAAGGCCCGCATCGAAGGTATGATGGACAAGGTGGTGGACGGCTTCGAGAAGCAGTTGGACCGCCTCTTTGAGGTGGACACCATGGACATCACCGCCGACGTGGAGGTGCTGGAGCGGATGCTGGAGAAGGACGGCCTGTCCGGCGGCATGGACTTCGGACAGAAGGGTACTTCATAAAACGTTTACATAAGGTCCAAAAATTATCCATCACTCGACAGAGCGGCTGTGGTATCTTATAAGCACAGCCAAGCAAGAAGGCAAGGGCGCCGCGCCGGGAGCGTGCGGAGGACAAATGCCATCCAGAGCGCGTTCAACAGACCGGCCCGCCCTTGTGACTGCCCCCCGGCTGTGGGGGCAGACCAAAAACAACACCTGGCGCTGCCGAGTGATGAGATACAGATGGAATCCTCCAAACAAACAAAGGAAGCCCCGGACGGCATCGCCGTCCGGGGCTTCCTTTATAGATTCTACTCAGAAAAGAAAGCGGCAGCATCCTAAATACAGGCAGGAGAGATTCAGGGTGCGGCGGGAGCCAACTTATTCTGGACCTGGCAGGTACGGGTCACACCGCCGGGCATGGTGGCGGTCACGGTGGCGTAGCCCCTCTTGGAGCCGGCACTCACTGTACCGTTTTCATCCACGCTGACCACCTCCGGATCACTGCTGGTCCAGGTGATGGTGCCGGTGGAGCCGGCAGGGATAAAGGTGACCTTAATGGTGACAGGATTGGGATAGGTCTTGCTGATGGTAAAATCTTTCTGATCGAGCGTAAAATCAGTGGCCGTCTGGTCGGCGGGAATGGTCTCCGACGGTTCGGGCGATTCTGTGGGTTCAATGCTGGGCTGGGCGGAGTCGGTGGGCATAACACTTTCCACGCTGGCCGGATCGTCCACGGAGCCACCCTTGGTCACCAGAGGAATGACCACGGACACTACAATGATAACTGCCGCGATGATGACAGCCAGAGAGACGATGATTCCTGCCAGACGGAGGGGAGAGGGACCGCGGCCATAGCCGCCGCCTCTGGTGTTGGTTACCAGCCGCTTGCCGCCACGAGAGCGGCGGGGGAAATCCTCATCGCCGTCAAAGTCACCGTCATCTATCGGGACTTCATCGCAAAAAGGACAGTGTTTATAAGTAGAGGCGTAGTCTTCGCCGCAGTATTCGCAGTGGATCATTTGGGGGCGGTTAGTTTTGTTTCGTTTGGATGCCATAGGAAATCCCTCCGATCGACATTCTTGTGTCTATTGTACAACGCCGACGCGCGGCCCGTCAACGGTACTTCAGGAAATATAAAAGTTTTTTAACAATTATGTCAACTGATGGGCGGGGTTGCACCGTCAAAACAAATTGGATATAATAGCAGGCAGAACGGCAGGGGAGGCAGAGCATATGAAAGGTTCCATCAGTGCTGCGGAAGCCCACAAACAGTACAGCGAAGCTGTGGCTGCGTTCCGGCGTCAGATTCCGGACCAGGTGCTGCGGGAGCGGTTTGGCCGGGAGGCCGATCCCTTCTTTCGTGCCTGCGCTCTGGGCCTGTGGCAGCGGGATGGGGCCTCTCCCACCCCCAGATATGTGGAATTTTACAACGCCATCTACACCAAGGGCAATCCGGCCCCATCGGTGCTGTTTTGGGAGTTGTCCTCGGCGGTTGCAGGCTATCCCGGTTTCCGGCCGCCGGAATTTTTCAACCGGATGCGGGCCTGCGACAAGGTATCGGGCACCAGCCTGGCCCGCCGGTTTATCGATCTGACCACTCTGATGCTGCTGCTCTTTGCCGCGGTGGACGATCAGGTCAGCGAGGCCGAGGCCGGGTTTGTCAACCAGTGCGCCGATGCCCTCTCCGCCCTGTGTGATCAGGAGGGATTGAAGGGGGAGAAGGCGCCTCTGGACGTGGGGGACTTTGTGACCCGCAGGCCCGCCCCCCAAACGCCTCAGACCGCTCCGGCGGCGGAGCAAAAGGAGGAGGACAAGTCGGAGGAGCCGGAGCCTACTCTGGTGGAGCTGATGGCCCAGCTGGATGAGCTGTGCGGCCTGGAAAAGGTGAAGGCCGACGTGAAGAGTCTGGTCAACCTGGTGAAGGTGCGCAAGCTGCGGCAGGAGCACGATCTGCCGGTGCCGCCCTTGTCTCTTCACTTGGTGTTCATGGGCAATCCGGGCACCGGCAAGACCACCGTGGCCCGGCTGCTGGCCCAGCTGTACAAGGCCATCGGCGTGCTGTCCAAGGGACAGCTGGTGGAGGTGGACCGGTCCGGTCTGGTGGCCGGCTTCGTGGGACAGACCGCCATCAAGACCAGCGAGGTGATTCAGAAGGCCCTGGGAGGCGTGCTCTTCATCGACGAGGCCTACGCCCTGGCGGGTCAGGACAACCCCAACGACTTTGGCAGAGAGGCCATCGAGACCCTGCTGAAGGGAATGGAGGATCACCGGGCGGATCTGGTGGTCATTGTGGCGGGCTATACCCAGCTGATGGACCGCTTCCTCCACGCCAACCCCGGTTTGGAGAGCCGGTTCAACAAATATTTCTACTTTGAAGACTATAACGGAGAGCAGTTGATGGAGATCTTCTGTTCCATGTGCAGGAAAAATGGGTATACACTCAGTGATGAGAGCTGGAGATATGCCGAGGAGTATTTTAAAACGCTGTATGAGGAGCGGGATGAGAACTTCGGCAACGCCCGGGATGTGCGCAACCTGTTCGAGCGGGCGGTGGCCCGGCAGTCCGACCGGGTGGCCGCGCTGGAGGCACCCGGCAAGGAGGAGCTGATGGCGCTGACGGTGGAGGATCTGAAGGAGGACCAGCCGGAGGCATAAAAAGAGCCCCTGCCATATTGGCAGGGGCTTTGAGCCGTCTTACAGGTGATCGCTGTCTACCAGGATGTTATCGGTACCGTGTTCCTCAAATTCAGCGATATAGGCGTCGATGCGGCTGGCCAGTTCGTCATAATTGCTTTCGTCGATAGGGGCGTCGTCCATGTCCCGGCGGGCCAGGTCCTCCGCCAGAATATCGAAGAACACATTGTTTTCGTATTCCATGATGGCCTCGTGGATGCCGCCTTCGGCAAAGGCGCGGGAGGGGACCACTTCGCCCTGCCAGTCCTCGGCCAGCGTGGGCATTCCCTCCGCCCGGGCCTTGGCAAAGAGCAGGCTCTCTACCTCGTCATAGTCCCTGAACCGGTCGTCGCCCCGGGTGGAATTCAAGATCCAGTTGCCGATATAGGCCATATCCAGCAGACGGCGAAACTGCTTGGTCGTCAGTTCCAGCTTCATACCAATGCGACCTCCTCGCTGTCATGACGTTGGGGCAGGAGGGACCATACCCCACTCTCATATTATAATCACCCCCGAAGAAATGTCAAACCGGGGAGGGAAAAATGTGAAAATAACCCCTTGTTTTCCTGCCCTGTTTCCCCTATCATTAAAAGAACCATAGTATTACAAGGAGGGAACGACTTGGACAGTCGACCCATTGGCGTATTTGACTCCGGCCTGGGCGGCCTGACCACGGTGCGGGAGCTGTGCCGCCTGCTGCCAGGGGAGGACATCGTCTATTTCGGAGACACCGGACGGGTGCCCTACGGCAGCCGCTCCAAGGAGACCATCATCCGGTACGCCCGCCAGGACGTGGCCTTTCTGCGTACCTTTGATTTGAAACTCATCGTCATTGCCTGCGGCACCGTGTCCACCACGGCCCTGGACATCCTGGCCAATGAGAACCCCATCCCGGTGCTGGGTGTGGTGGCCCCTGCCGCCGCCGCCGCCGCGGAGACCACGCAAAACGGCAGGATCGGACTCATCGGCACCCAGGCATCCATCCGCAGCGGCGCCTATGAGGCCCTCATCCGCAAGGCCGACCCGGCGGCCCAGGTGACCGCCCAGCCCTGCCCCCTCTTTGTGCCCCTGGTGGAGAACGGGCGCTTCCGACCCGGCGATATCGTCATCGAGACGGTGGCGGGGGAGTATCTGGCCCCCCTGAAGGAGGCGGGGGTGGATACCTTGGTACTGGGCTGTACCCACTATCCGCTGCTCCAGGATGTGATCGCCGCCCAAATGGGGCCCCAGGTCCGGCTGGTCAACGCCGGAGCGGAGGGCGCCCGAGCCGCTGCCGCCCGGCTGGCAGCCGACGACGCTTTGTCCGGAAAGACGGAGGGAGGCAGCTGCCGGTACTTTGTCAGCGACCGTCAGGAGGATTTCTCCCGGCTGGCCTCCATTTTCCTGGGCTGGGACGTTACCGGTGCCGTAGGTCAGGTGGATATCAGCTGCTATTGAAAACCAGCCCTTTACATTAGGGCGGGAATTGGATATAATATGGTGCAATTTACGGCCGGAAGGGCCGATAAAGAGGGAACATAGAACCATGGAGAACAACGTTATCATATCCATTCGGGGCAAGCAGTCCTTTGAGGACCAGGAGCCGGAGGTCATCGAGCTGGTGACCGAGGGCAGACTGTCCCCCGATGGCGAGGACGGCTACACCCTCAGCTATCAGGAGAGCGAGCTCACCGGGCTGGAGGGTACCCTTACCACCTTCCAGATCGAGCCCGAGCGGGTAACTCTCCTGCGGGTGGGTGAGGTCAACTCCCAGATGGTATTTGAGGAGGGGCGGCGGCATCTGTCCATGTACAACACGCCCTACGGCGCTCTGGCGGTGGGCATCAACACCAAGAAGATGCGGACCCAGCTCAGCCCGGTAGGGGGCAGCATTGAGATCAACTATGCCCTGGAGATTGACCACTCGGTGGCGGGGGAAAATCTCTTCCACATCCGGGTACGGCAGAAGGGAAGCAGCATCCGGCAGTAAAACCCCGACAGATTCATCCCCAAACGGAGCAATAAAAATCCGTTTTTCCCGGGGACATGAGCCTCGGGAAAAACACCTCTCAGCCCCCAAGTGTGGGATCTGGCCGCCTTAGCGGACAGAGGACGCGCGCGGCGGGCTGCATTCTCTCCCAAAAATGCCTGCATTTTTGAGAAGTAAAAGAAAAGGTGATAGATATGTCCAATATGATCCAGGCGGCCCGGGAGCAGGTCGCCCAGCTGACCCAGGCGGCTTATGAGAAGGCCGCGGCTCAGGGCCTGCTGCCCGCAGGGGCGGAGGTCAAGGCCACCATTGAGATCCCCAAGGACCCCACCCACGGCGACTACGCCTCCTCCTTCGCCATGGCGGGCGCCAAGGCTCTCCACAAGGCCCCCCGGCAGATCGCCCAGACCATTGTGGACAATCTGGACCTGGCGGGTACCTTCTTTGATAAGGTGGAGATCGCCGGCCCCGGCTTCCTCAACTTCACCCTGGGCAGCAAGTGGTACGGCGAGGTCCTCACCGATATCCAGGCCGAAGGGGACACCTACGGCAAGGTGGACGAGGGCCACGGCGAGAAGGTGATGGTGGAGTTCGTCTCCGCCAACCCCACCGGCCCCATGCACATCGGCAACGCCCGGGGCGGCGTGCTGGGTGACGCTCTGGCCAGCGTTCTCACCCGGGCTGGGTACGACGTGTGGCGTGAGTTCTACGTCAACGACGCCGGCAACCAGATTCACAAGTTCGCCATGTCCATCGACGCCCGGTACCTCCAGATCGTGCTGGGTGAGGAGAACTATCCCTTCCCCGAGGACGGCTATCACGGCGACGACATCAAGGAGCTGGCCCAGGCCTTCTATGACCAGCATGGCCCCGACTGGAAGGACAAGCCGGAGGAGGAGCGCCAGGAGGCCATGGCCCAGTACGGCCTGTCCGTCAACATCCCCAAGATGAAGGCCGATCTGCGCCGCTACCAGATCGAGTACGACGAGTGGTTCCTGGAGTCCGGCCTCCACAGCTCCGGCTATGTGGCCGAGACGGTGGGGATGCTGGCCGGCAAGGGCTGGACTTATGAAAAGGGCGGCGCTCTGTGGCTCAACACCACCGATCTGCTCAAGCGGAAGTTCATGGCTGAGGGCAAGACCCAGGAGCAGGTGGACAAGCTGGACCTGAAGGACGATGTGCTCCGCCGGGCCAACGGCTTCTACACCTACTTTGCCGCCGACATTGCCTACCACCGCAACAAGCTGGAGAAGCGGGGATTCTCCAAGGCTATCAACATCTGGGGCGCCGACCACCACGGCCATGTGGCCCGCCTCCAGGCCGCCCTGGACGGCCTGGGCCTGGACGGCTCCCACCGGCTGGTGGTGGTGCTGATGCAGCTGGTCAACCTGCTGCAGGACGGCCAGCCCGTCCGGATGTCCAAGCGCTCCGGCAAGGCCATCGCCCTGCGGGACCTGCTGGACGAGGTCAGTGTGGATGCAGCCCGGTTCTTCTTCAACTCCCGGTCCTCCACCTCTGCCCTGGACTTCGATCTGGATCTGGCGGTGCGGCAGGACTCCGATAACCCGGTGTACTACGTCCAGTACGCCCACGCCCGCATCTGCTCTCTGGTGAGCCGCCTCACCGAGGAGGGCGCCCAGATGCCTGACGCGGCCGCTGTAAATGCCGACCTCTTCACCACCGCCGAGGAGAAGGCCCTCATCAAGACCCTGTCCCAGCTGCCCGAGGTGATCCGCATCTCCGCCCGGGACTATGACCCCTCCCACGTCAACCGCTACCTCATTACCCTGGCTGGCGACTTCCACCGTTTCTACAACGCCTGCCGCATCAAGGGGGAGGAGGCCGGCCTGCTGTCCGCCCGCCTCAAGCTGGCGGACACCGTTCGTTCCGTCATTGCCAACTGCCTGGCCCTCATCGGCGTTACCGCTCCTGAAAAGATGTAAGGAAAAAGATCCCGCCTTTTTTCAAAAAGGCGGGATCTTTCAGACTGTCGAAAAACTTCCAAAACGCCCCCGCATCTGGTAAAATGGTATCAGATGTGGGGGTGTGCTTTATGGAGCAATGGAGAAAAGATTCACGAAAAGAAGCAGTGGTAACAGATTTAGAAGCACTGGTGCCCAAAGATCATCTGCTTCGCAAAGTGGAAAAGGTCATGGACTATGAGTGGCTGTATGAGAAACTGGATCCATATTACTGCCATGACAACGGGAGACCGGGTATAGACCCCGTCGTGCTAATTAAAATGGCTCTGATTCAGCATTTGTTTGGGATTCCTTCGTTGCGGCAGACATACCGAGAGATTATTGTGAATCTGGCCTATCGTTGGTTTTTGGGCTATGGATTATTGGAGGAGATACCCCACTTTTCAACGGTGAGTTATGCCTTTTGCCATAGGTTCCCAGAAGACTTGACCATCGAAATTTTCGAGCACATTCTGAACAAAGCACTGAATAACCGCATGGTAGACCCCCGAACCGTGTTTATTGACGGGACACACATTAAGGCCAGTGCGAACAAGAAGAAGTACCAAAAAGAACAGGTGGCCAAAGCTGCCAAGGTATACGCTGAACAGCTCCGGGAGGAAGTAAATGCTGAGCGTGAAAAGTTGGGGAAAACGCCTATCGAAGAGAAAGATGACCACGATGATGATGATACCTCTGGGGGCGAGATGGCAGAAAAGACGGTATCAAGCACAGACCCAGATGCAGGGATGTTTATCAAAGGGGAACACGAACGGCAGTTTGCATACGAAGCGCACACGGCTTGCGACAAACATGGATTTATACTTGGGGTGGAAGTAACCGCAGGGAATGTTCATGATAGCGTGGCTTGGGATGCGGTATATGACGATATAACAAGTAGATTTGAATGTGCGAAGTACCTAGCAATGGATGCAGCGTATAAAACACCGTGGATTGCCAAGAAGATTCTGGAGGATGGGAGAATTCCCATTATGCCCTATACCCGATACAAGGGAGCAAAAGAACGGTACAAGCCCTGGGAGTATGAGCACGATCCTGTAACAGACAGCTTCATTTGCCCTCAAGGTGGTGTATTACGGCACACCACAACAGACAAGGAAGGAAAGCGCACTTACCGCACTACTCCGTCCAAGTGCAAGTCCTGTCCTTGCAAATTCAAATGTGGAGCCAACGAAAAAGGACAGAAGGTGATGACCACACATATCTGGCAGGAATATCTGGATATTGTGGAGGCTATCCGGAAAACCGAAAAGGGCAAGAAAATCTATGCCCAACGAAAAGAAACCATTGAGCGTGTTTTTGCAAACGCAAAGGAGAAACACGCCATGCGTTATACGCATCACAGAGGTCTAGCCGCCGTTACCAGGTGGGTTAGGCTTAAATATGCTGCCATGAATCTGAAAAAGCTGGCAAATTGGAGTTGGAGGAACTCCAATTTGCGCATCATATTTGCCGTTGTTTCCCCAAATATGACCAGAACCCCTGTTTTTGCTTCATGAAAACAGGGGTTCTTCGACAGTCTGAAAGATCCCGCCTTTTTTCAAAAAGGCGGGATCTTTTTTTGTAAATTTTCGTCCAAGAAGAAACCGCGATGATACAAGAATATTATGTCTACCTGAAACTATGCTGAATGTTTCAAAAACAGACGAATTAGAGGGATATGGAATCTGTTTACAGAGGAGAGGTCGGATTTCTTACATTTGTATAAAAGAAATAAAAACTTTCCCTTAATCTTCTGTTAATTGGTATGTAACACTCTTGTAATCTTTTTTGGGTGTGGTATGATATGCAATGCACGCGGCTATCCACCGCGGGCAGGTTCCTTCAGCGATCAACAGACGGAGGATCATGGAATGACGATATTAGAATTTGTAAAAGATTTGAATTTTGCAGTGGTGTTGCTTTTTACCCTGCTCTATCTTTACCAGGGCTTCTATGTGGTGGTGGGGCTGGTGCGCCGGCGCTGGAAAGAGACCCATCAGCCTGAAAAGCTCCATCGCTTTGCTGTGGTAGTATCCGCACGCAACGAAGAAGAGGTAATCGGTGAACTGCTGGATAGCTTAAACAAGCAAAATTATCCCAAAGAGCTGCTGGACCTCTATGTGGTGGCCGACAACTGCACTGACGATACCGCCGGTGTGGCCCGCAAGGCCGGTGCCTTTGTGTATGAGCGCTTCGACCAGCAGAAGAAGGGCAAGGGCTACGCGATGGATTACCTCTTCCACCGTCTGGAGGAGGAGGGTAAGGACGTCTACGACGGTTACTTCGTCTTTGACGCCGACAACCTGGTGGACCCCAATTTTGTGGCTGAGATGAACCGGACCTTTGACAAGGGGTACGACGCCATCACCTGCTACCGCAACTCCAAGAACTTCGGGGACAACTGGATCTCCGCCGGATACTCCATCTGGTTCCTGCGGGAGGCCCGCTTCCTCAACTTCCCCCGTACCCTGCTGGGCACCAACTGCCATGTGTCCGGTACCGGTTTCCTGGTGTCCTCCAAGGTCATCCGGGACAACGGGGGCTGGCCCTTCCACCTGCTCACCGAAGATATCCAGTTCTCTGTGGACTGTGCCATCCAGGGCCGCAAGATCGGCTACTGCGATACCGCCGTGGTGTACGACGAGCAGCCAACCACCTTCCGCCAGTCCTGGGACCAGCGGCTGCGGTGGTCCAAGGGCTTCTATGAGGTGGACCGGGATTATACCGTGCCCCTGCTGAAGGGCTGTTTCCGCCCCGGACGGCTGGGTACCTCCTGCTACGATATGTTCGTGACCGTGGCCCCCGGTATGCTGCTCACCCTGGTGATGATCCTGTTCAACGGCATCATCCTGGCCAGCTGCATGACCCAGCCCGCCTATATCGCCGCCAAGGTCATCGATGTAACTGTCGGATTTATGCTGTCTGCCCTGTGGAACTTCTATGTGGGCCTGTTTTTCTACGGCCTGCTGACGGTGCTTTCCGAATGGAAACACATCAGTGCGACTCCTCTGCGGAAGCTGGGTTACGTCTTTACCTTCCCCATTTTCATGTTTACGTATATTCCCATCTCCATCGCCGCTCTGGTGAAAAAGGTGGAGTGGAAACCCATCTACCACACCTCCACCAAGCGGGTGGGGGCGGGCTGAACCGGGACCACTGGAAAGAGACCTGCTTGACTGCAGGTCTCTTTTGCTTTCGCAATCAGGCTTGCATTGAATCGTGAAACTGTGATATAATACCATCCAAATGTGCAATACAGGAGGAACCGAGCAATTATGGACACCATTCCCTTATCCATGCCCATTCTGATGGACGGCGCTACCGGAACCGAGTTGCGCCAGCTGGGTATGCCCGACGGAGCCTGCACCGAACAGTGGATTCTGGAGCACCCCAAGGCTCTGCTGGAGGTACAGCGGCGCTATGTGCAGGCGGGCAGCCGTATTCTGCTGGCCCCCACCTTTGGGGCCAACCGGGCCAGCCTGGAGCGCAGGGGCATCATGGGACAGGTAAGAGAATACAACCAGCGGTTGGTGGAGCTCACCCGGCAGGCTGCAGGCGACGGCGTACTGGTGGCGGGTGACATGGCCCCCGCCGGGCTGACGCTGGTGCCCTTTGGCGAGAGCAGCTTTGAGGAATTGGTGGCAGTCTACACGGAGCAGGCCGCCGCTTTGGAGGCTGCCGGGGTGGACCTGTTTTTCCTGGAGACTATGATAGACATGGCTCAGGCCCGGGCGGCGGTGCTGGCCTGCAAAAGCGTATCGGACAAGCCGGTGTGGGTATCCTTCACCTGCGACGACGAGGGCCGTACCCCCGGCGGCACGGATGTGCTGGCCGGACTCATCGTTATGCAGGGCATGGGGGTGTCCGCCTTCGGGCTCAACTGTACCAGCCCCGCAGACACGGCGGAGCAGCTGGAGCGGCTGACGCCTTATGCCTCCGTACCTCTGATCGCAAAACCCTCTGCCGGGCTGCCCGGGGCCTGCTGTACCCCGGAGGAGTTGGCGGGCTTTGTACCCCAATACGCCGCCGCCGGAGCCCGTATGTTCGGCGGATGCTGCGGGGCGGGACCGGAGCATCTGGAGGCAGTGGCACGGGCCATGGCTCAGGTAGACTTTTCTGCCTTCCAGCCGGTGGAGCGGGACCCGGATGTGATTCCCTGCGCCAGCGAGAAGGAGGCCCGGTTTATTACCCCCGATGTAGATGTGGGGGAGACCATCGAGTGTACCCCCGACCTGATGGAGGACATCCTGGAGGCCGAGGAGGAGTCCCCCCAGGGTGCACTGAAGATTGCCATCCTGGAGGAAGACGACCTGGACATCTTTGCCGAGAATCAGTATGTGGTGAAGGATGCTCTGTGCCTGTGGTCCGACGTACCCGAGCTGCTGGAGAAAGCCCTGCGGCTCTACCAGGGGCGGGCCTTTTGGGACGGTACCGGGGATCTGGAGGAGGATTTCCTCCGGGAGATGGCAGGCCGGTACGGCCTGGTGCTGCTGTAAAAAGCCCTGTCAAGGGACCTTCGGGCCCCAAAATAAAATCAGCGAAACAGACAAAAAGCACGTCCCCTTTTTGGGACGGGCTTTTTGTTTTGCGCCTTGACGGCACATATCAAGATACTGTATCATGGATGTTGCGCGAAGAACCAAAACACAAGATATTGTGTCAGAATATAACGGGCGGTAATCGCCTGCAACCGTGGAGCGGGAAAGGAACGGATCGCAATGACACTCACCAAAATCAGAAAACGGGACGGCCGACTGGCGGAGTTCAACGAGGACAAAATCGCCGGCGCCATTGACAAGGCCTTCCGAGCCACTTACAAGCCGGGCAAGGAGGCCGAGGCCAGACGGCTGGCCGACGAGGTCCTCTCCATCCTGGAGGTGGAAGGGGAGAAGCAGCCCGGCGTGGAGCACATTCAGGACCTGGTGGAGCGGGTGCTGATGGACAACGGCTACATCCAGACCGCCCGGGCCTACATCCTGTACCGGGAGGAGCGCAGCCGCGCCCGGGAGATGAATACCCGGTTGATGAAGACCTATGAGGACATCACCTTCTCTGCTGCTAAGGATTCCGACATCAAGCGGGAGAACGCCAACATCGACGGTGACACCGCCATGGGCTCCATGCTCAAGTTCGGCTCCGAGGGCGCCAAGCAGTTCTATGATATGTTCGTCCTCAACCCCGACCACGCCCGGGCCCACCGGGAGGGTGATATCCACATTCACGACCTGGACTTTTTGACCCTCACCACCACCTGCTGTCAGATCGACATCAAGAAACTCTTTGAAGGGGGCTTTTCCACCGGTCACGGCACCCTGCGGGAGCCCAACGACATTGCCTCCTACGCCGCCCTGTGCTGCATCGCCATCCAGTCCAACCAGAATGACCAGCACGGCGGCCAGAGCGTGGTGAACTTCGACTACGGCATGGCCGATGGTGTCCGCAAGACCTTCAAGCGGCTGTACCGTCAGAACCTGGCCCGGGCCCTCATGCTGCTGGAGGATGAGAGCGACCCCGAGCAGGAGTTGAAGGCCGTCATGGCCGACCTGGAGAAGGAGACCGGCCTGTGCCCCATTCTGGCGGGCAGCGAGGAATACTTTGCCGCCGAGCGGGCCGCTCTGGTGCCCAAGTTCGGGGACGAGGCCACTGTGGAGAAGGCCCAGAAGTTTGCCCAGCAGCGGGCGGTGAAGGAGACCGACCGGGCCACCTATCAGGCCATGGAGGCCCTGATCCACAACCTGAATACCATGCACTCCCGGGCTGGCGCCCAGACTCCCTTCTCCTCCATCAACTACGGCATGGACACCTCTCCCGAGGGCCGCATGGTGATGAAGAATGTGATGCTGGCCACCGAGGCCGGCCTGGGCGGCGGCGAGACTCCAATTTTCCCCATCCAGATCTTCCGGGTGAAGGAAGGGGTCAACTACAACCCCGGCGAGCCCAACTACGACCTGTTCCAGCTGGCTATGCGGTGCTCCGCCAAGCGGCTGTTCCCCAATTTCTCCTTCATCGACGCTCCTTTCAACCTGCAGTACTATAAGCCCGGCCATCCCGAGACCGAGATCGCCTACATGGGCTGCCGCACCCGGGTCATCGGCAACGTATACGACCCCGAGCGGGAGATCTGCAATGGCCGGGGCAACCTGTCCTTCACCACCATCAACCTGCCCCGGCTGGCCATCAAGGCCCGGGGGGATCTCAACACCTTCTTCGAGTCTCTGGACCGGATGATGGACCTGTGCGTGGACCAGCTGCTGGAGCGGTTTGAGATCCAGTGCCGCAAGCACGTCTACAATTTCCCTTTCCTCATGGGCCAGGGGGTGTGGCTGGACAGCGAGAAGCTGGACTGGAACGACGAGGTGCGGGAGGTCCTGAAGCACGGCACCCTGTCCGTAGGCTTCATCGGTCTGGCCGAGACTCTGAAGGCCCTCATCGGCGTCCACCACGGCGAGAGCGAGAAGGCCCGGGTGCTGGGTATGGAGATCATCTCTCATATGCGGGCCCGGATGGACGCTGAGAGCGAAAAGCGGGGCCTCAATTTCTCCCTGCTGGCCACCCCCGCCGAGGGGCTGTCCGGCCGCTTTGTCCGGATGGACAAGGCCCGCTTTGGAGTTATGGAGGGCATCACTGACCGGGACTACTACACCAACTCCTTCCATGTGCCGGTGTATTACCCAATCTCCGCTTACGACAAAATCAAGATCGAGGCGCCCTACCACGCCCTCACCAACGCCGGACATATCAGCTACATTGAGATGGACGGCGATCCCACCGACAACCTGGAGGCCTTTGAGAAGGTCATCCGCTGCATGAAGGAGAGCGGCATCGGCTACGGCTCCGTCAACCATCCGGTGGACCGGGACCCGGTGTGCGGCTTCTCCGGCATCATCGGGGACCGCTGCCCCGGCTGCGGCCGCACCGAGGCCGACGGCGTGCCCTTTGAGCGCATCCGCCGCATCACCGGCTACCTGGTGGGCACCCTGGACCGCTTCAACAACGCCAAGCGGGCCGAGGAGCACGACCGGGTGAAGCACGGCGTGTAACCTGACCACGGCTGAGAAGGAAAAACCATAGGGGCGGGGCAGAGCCCCGCCCCATTTTGAATAGAGAGGATTTTGTGTATGGCTGATATGCCTGCTATCCGCCTGAAGCGGGGAGAGGGCCGCTCCTTCAAGGCCGGCGGCCCCTGGATCTATGACAATGAGATCGGTGAGATCGTGGGGCAGCCCGCCGACGGCGACGTGATCCGCATTGAGGACTACAACGGCTACCCCCTGGGTGTGGGCTTCCTCAACCGCACCTCCACCATCACGGTGCGGGTACTGTCCCGGAAAGCGGACACCGTTATTGACGAGGCTTTTCTGGAGATGCGGGTGCGCGCTGCCTGGCAGTACCGCAAGGACACGGTGGACACCTCCTCCTGCCGCATCATCTTCGGTGAGGCCGACTTCCTGCCCGGCCTGGTGGTGGATAAGTTCTCGGACGTGCTGGTGGTGGAGTCTCTGGCTCTGGGCATTGACCGGATGAAATCCACCATTTTGAAGCTGCTTGTGGATATTCTGGCGGAGGACGGCATCGCCATCCGGGGCATCTATGAACGCAGCGATGCCAAGGTGCGCCTGAAGGAGGGCATGGAGCGGGTGAAGGGCTTCCTGTCCGAGCCCTTCGACCCGGTGGTGGAAATTATGGAAAACGGGGTCCGGTACCAGGTGGATGTAGCCGAGGGCCAGAAAACCGGCTTCTTCCTGGACCAGAAGTACAACCGGCTGGCCATCCAGCCTCTGGCCAAGGGAGGACGAGTGCTGGACTGCTTCACCCACACGGGCGCCTTTGCCCTCAACGCCGCCAAGGGCGGCGCCAGAGAGGTGCTGGGCGTGGACGCCTCCCAGCTGGGTGTGGATCAGGCCACCCGCAACGCAGAACTCAACGGCATGAGCGACCGGGTGCGATTTGAGTGCCATGATGTGTTTGAATTGCTGCCTGAACTCGAAAGAAAGGGCGAAAAATTTGACTTGGTGATCTTGGACCCGCCCGCCTTTACCAAGTCCCGGGCCTCCGTCAAGAAGGCGGTGACCGGCTACCGGGAGATTAACCTGCGGGGCATCAAGCTGGTGAAAAACGGAGGCTATCTGGCCACCTGTTCCTGCTCCCACTTCATGGCCCCCGAGCTGCTGGCCAAGACCATCGGGGAGGCCGCCCGGGACGCTCATCGCCGCCTGCGGCAGGTGGAATACCGTACCCAGGCTGCCGACCATCCGGTGCTGTGGGGGGCGGACCAGTCCCTCTATCTGAAATTCTATATCTTCCAAGTCATGGACGAACAATAAAAACCACAGGGGCCGCTGCCAATGGCAGCGGCCCCTGTATTTTTTAAAGTAAACAGCGCTCGTTCCGGTCCATATAGTGGGCGTCGGCCCGCAGAGTGAAGGGCCGGTCGATCCCTTCGGGCAGGTAGAAGCGCAGGCCGGTGAGCCTGAGATCGGCGGCGGCCGGTTCATGGTGGGGCGGGATGGTGAACAGCCGGGTTCCCAGACAGGTATCCCCGTCCATCACTTCCGCCGCCAGGGCTACCCGTCGCTCCGGAAGCACCTGGGTCAGGGTCAGGGTACAGTCGATGATCTGCCCGTCCGTCGGGCACAGCTTGCCCAGATCGCAGTACACCAGGCCGCCCTCCGGCTTGATCTGGCGTTCCAGCATGGAAGCACCCCCTACAAATTCATACGGCGGGCATTGCTGCCCGCCGTATGTAACAAGAATTCCGTATGGGGCCGCTCCATTCTATGCTCAGCGGATCTGGCCGGTACCGTAGATCACGAACTTGCTGGAGGTCAGTTCCTCCAGGCCCATGGGGCCCCGGGCGTGCATCTTCTGAGTAGAGATGCCGATCTCGGCGCCCAGGCCGAACTCGTTGCCGTCGGTGAAGCGGGTGGAGGCATTGACGTACACCGCCGCCGCGTCCACCTGGTCCAGGAACTGCTGGGCGGCAAAGTAGTTGTTGGTGACGATGGCCTCGGAGTGGCCGGTGGCGTGGGCGTGGATGAACTCCACCGCCTCGTCAAAGCCGCCCACCACCTTGACAGCCAGGATATAGTCGCCAAACTCGGTATCCCAATCCTCCTCGGTGGCGGGGACCACGAAGTCGCCCAGGATGGCCCGGGTCTCGGTGCAGCCCCGCAGTTCCACGTTCTTGGTCTGGAGCAGCTGCCAGGCCATGGGCAGGAAGTCCCGGGCCACTGCCCGGTCCACCAGCAGGCACTCGGCGGCGTTGCACACCGAGGGCCGGGAGGTCTTGGCATTGTGGATAATGCGGGCGGCCATATCCAGGTCGGCCTCCCCGTGGACATACACATGGCACACGCCCACGCCGGTCTGGATTACCGGCACCTTGGCGTGCTCTACTACATTTTTAATCAGACCGGCGCCACCCCGTGGGATGAGCACGTCCAGATATTCCGTCAGGTTCATCAGCTCTGTGGCACTTTGGCGGGTGGTGTCGGTGACCAGGGCCACGCAGTCCCGGGGCAGGCCGGCGGATTCCAGGGCGTCCCGCATGATGGAGACAAAGGCCTGGTTGGAGTGAAAGGCCTCTTTGCCGCCCCGGAGAATGACGGCGTTGCCCGACTTCAGGCAGAGGGCGGCGGCGTCCACAGTGACGTTGGGCCGGGCCTCATAGATGATGCCAATGACACCCAGAGGCACCCGGCGCTTGCCGATGACCAGGCCGTTGGGCCGGGTGGACATCTTGGTGGTCTCACCGATGGGATCGGGGAGGGCCGCCACCTGCCGCACACCGTCCACGATACCTGCGATGCGGGAGCCGTCCAGCGCCAGCCGGTCCTGGAGGGAGGGGCGCATTCCGGCGGCTTTGGCGGCGGTCATATCTTCCTGGTTGGCGGCCAGAATCTCCTCCTGGCGGGCCTCCAGAGCGGAGGCAATGGCCTCCAGAGCGGCGTTCTTCTTGGCGGTGCCCGCAATGGAGAGCACCCGGCTGGCGTTTTTGGCGGCCAGACCCTGCATTTCCAGCTGCGTCATAACTTGTCACTCCTTTTATAATGAGGTGGAAGCGGGCCGATGTGGGCATCGGCCCCTACGGGATGTGTCATGTAATTCAGGGGGCGGCAAAACGGGTGCCGATGTCGGCGCCGTTTACAATATCATAAAGAGACTCGATGTTGCTGCCATTGGCAATGACCATCTCGATACCGGCGTCCAGAGCGATCTGGGCGGCGTTGAGCTTGGTGGCCATGCCGCCGGTGCCCCGCCAGGTGCCGGCGCCGCCTGCCATGGCCCGCAGCTCCGGGGTGACAGCCTCCACATGGTGGATCAGCTGGGCTTCCGGATGGGTGCGGGGGTCGGCGTCGTACAGGCCGTCGATATCGCTGAGCAGCACCAGCAGGTCGGCCCCGCATAGCTGGGCCACGATGGCGGACAGGGTGTCGTTGTCGCCCAGCACCTTGCACTGGCCGGTCTCGATCTCCGCTGAGGACACCGAGTCGTTCTCGTTGACCACCGGGATGACCCCCAGCTCCAGCAGGGCCTCAAAGGTGTTGTGCAGGTGCTCCGACCGGACGGGGGCGTCCACATCCTCGCCGGTGAGCAGGATCTGAGCCACGGTGCGGTTATACTCTGCGAAAAGCTTGTCGTAGATGTGCATCATCATGCACTGGCCCACGGCGGCGGTGGCCTGCTTCATCCGCAGTTCGGTGGGGCGGGCATCCAGCCGCAGCTTCTTGGTGCCGATGCCGATGGCGCCGGAGGAGACCAGCACCACCTGATAGCCCATCCCCTCCAGATCGGAGAGCACCCTGGCCAGTCGTTCCATATTTTGAAGATTGAGGCTCCCGGTGTCCCGGGTGAGGGTGGAAGTGCCCACCTTGACCACCAATCGGCGTATCTCTTTCTTGCGCTGCAAAGCGTTCATCCTCCTTGCCTGATCTTGCGTCTGAGAGCATCATACCACAGTTTCGCAATGCAGTAAAGGAAAGAAGTGATGGTTTGCGCAAAGAAAACTATACGTTTTACCACTTTTTCATGCTTTTGCGGTTGAAATCCACGGAATTTTGGAGTACAATAGCCTGCGCTGAACAGTGATAGAGGTGTAAAGAGGGAATAAAATGCTGAATATCGTGCTCTACGAACCGGAAATACCCCAAAACACCGGCAACATTGCCCGTACCTGCGCTGTTACCGGGATTCGACTTCACCTGATTAAGCCGTTAGGCTTTGATATCAGTGATAAAGCCGTAAAAAGGGCCGGCTTAGACTACTGGCATCTGGTGGATCTGCGGGTGTATGAAAATCTGGAGGACTTCTTTCAGAAAACCGGCGCAGAGGATATCTGGCTGGCCACCTCCAAAGCCCCGAGGCCCTATACAGAGGCCACGTTCCGGGATGGGTGCTATCTCATCTTCGGTAAGGAGACCGCCGGGCTGCCGGAGGCCTTCCGGGAGAAATACCGCCAGCGCTGTATTCGTATCCCAATCCGGGCGGAGGCCCGGTGCCTCAATCTTTCCAACTCAGCGGCGATCCTAGCGTACGAAGCCCTGCGACAACTGGATTTTCCCGGATTGACCGGGGAAGGCGAGATGAAAGGAGCTAGTATAGTATGAACTACAACAAGAAGACCGTAAAAGACATCGACGTAGCCGGCAAGAAGGTGCTGCTGCGCTGCGACTTCAACGTGCCCATGGCCAAGGACGGCAGCGGCGTCATCACCGACGACAAGCGTATCCGCGCGGCCCTGCCCACCATCCAGTACCTGCTGGATCAGAATGCTGCCGTCATCGCCTGCTCTCATATGGGCAAGCCCGTGGCTACCTTTGACTCCTATGTGAAGAAGCAGGCCGAGAAGGGCAAGGACCCCGCCTCCATCACCGAGGAGGAGTGGAAGAAGTCCCTGGCCAAGCTGTCTCTGGCTCCCGTTGCCAAGCGCCTCAGTGAGCTGCTGGGCCGCGAGGTCATCATGGCCGCCGATGTGGTGGGCCCCGATGCCCAGGCCAAGGCCGCCGCTCTGAAGCCCGGCCAGATCATGCTGCTGGAGAACACCCGCTTTGAGAAGGGTGAGACCAAGAACGATCCCGCTCTGGCCAAGGCCATGGCTGATATGGCTGAGGTGTATGTGTCCGACGCCTTCGGCGCCGTCCACCGCGCCCACGCTTCTACCGCCGGTGTGGCTGCTTACCTGCCCGCCGTGTCCGGCTTCCTGATCCAGAAGGAGCTGGAGATCATCGGTGGCGCTCTGGCCAATCCCAAGCGTCCCCTGGTGGCTATCCTGGGCGGCTCCAAGGTGTCCTCCAAGATCGGCGTCATCAACAACCTGCTGGAGATTGCCGACACCATCATCATCGGCGGCGGCATGACCTACACCTTCCTCAAGGCTCAGGGCGGCTCCATCGGCAAGTCCCTGCTGGAAGAGGACTGGCTGGACTACTGCAACGACATGATGAAGAAGGCCAAGGAGAAGGGCGTGAAGCTGCTCCTGCCCGAGGATACCATCTGCGCCAAGGAGTTCTCTGCCGACGCCGAGCCCATCCTGGTGGACAGCATGAACATCCCCGACGACTGCATGGGCATGGACATCGGTCCCAAGGCCATTGCCGCCTACGCTGACGCTGTGAAGGATGCGGGCACTGTGATCTGGAACGGCCCCATGGGCGTGTTTGAGTTCCCCGCCTTTGCCAAGGGCACCCAGGCTGTGGCCGAGGCCCTGAGCAACAGCAACGCCATCACCATCATCGGCGGCGGCGACTCCGCTGCCGCTGTGCAGCAGCTGGGCTATGCCGATAAGATGACCCACATCTCCACCGGCGGCGGCGCTTCCCTGGAGTTTATGGAGGGCAAGGAGCTGCCCGGCGTGGCTTGCCTGCTGGACGCCTAAATAGATAAGCGCTGCTACAGCGTGACATCAGGCCCAACCGGGTCTAAACCTAAGAGAGAAGATTTGAAGAAAGGGGCCCATTTACCCATGAACAGAAGATATCGCAAGACCATCATTGCCGGTAACTGGAAGATGAACAAGACCCTCTCCGAGACCCGCGCCTTTGCTGAGGAGCTCAAGCCCCTCATCGGCAAGCCCAAGTGGTGCGAGGTTGTGCTGTGCGTGCCCTCTGTGAACCTCCAGGCCGCTGTGCGCCTCTTCAAGGAGAGCCGCGTGGCCATCGGCGCCGAGACCTGCCACTATGAGTCCCACGGCGCCTTCACCGGCGAGGTTTCTCCTGAGATGCTCAAGGAGATCGGCGTGAAGTACGTCATCATCGGCCACTCCGAGCGCCGTCAGTACTACAATGAGACCGACTTCACCGTCAACAAGAAGGTCCACGCCGCCCTGGAGGCTGGCCTGTACCCCATCGTGTGCGTGGGCGAGAGCCTGGAGCAGCGTGAGCTGGGTGTCACCATGGACCTGATCTCCTATCAGGTGAAGGCCGCTCTGGCCGGTGTGCCCGCCGACAAGATGCGTCATGTGGTCATCGCCTATGAGCCCATCTGGGCCATCGGCACCGGCAAGACAGCCACTGCCGAGCAGGCCAACGAGGTGTGCGAGGCCATCCGTGCCGTCATCCGCAAGCTGTACGGCGCCCGCGTGGCCCGCTCCGTCACCATCCAGTACGGCGGCTCCATGAATGCCAAGAACGCCCAGGAGCTGCTGGCTCAGCCCGACGTGGACGGCGGCCTCATCGGCGGCGCTTCCCTGAAGGCCCCCGACTTCGTGCAGATCATCAACGCTGCCAATCAGGAATAAGCCCCCGCTTTTGTGCAGAGAACAGAGGTAAACTATGAGTAAAACACCGACTACCCTCATTATCATGGACGGCTTCGGCCTGCGGGGCGACAAGACCGGCAACGCCATCGCCGCCGCCCACACCCCCAATCTGGACAAGATCTTTGCCGAGAACCCCGGCTGCAAGCTGGCGGCTTCCGGCATGGATGTGGGCCTGCCTGAGGGACAGATGGGTAACTCCGAGGTGGGTCACACCAACATCGGCGCAGGCCGGGTGGTGTTCCAGGACCTGCCCCGGATCACCAAGTCCATTCAGGACGGCACCTTCTTTGAGAATGAGGCCTATATCGAGGCTATGGACGACTGCAAGGAGCGGGACGGCGCGCTGCACGTGTTCGGCCTGCTGTCCGACGGCGGCGTCCACAGCCACATCACCCACATCTTCGCCCTGCTGGAGATGGCCAAGAAGCGCGGCCTGCACAAGGTGTTCGTCCACTGCTTCCTGGATGGCCGTGACGTGCCCCCCGCCTCCGGCAAGGAGTACGTGGAGCAGCTGGTGAACAAGTGCAAGGAGCTGGGCGTGGGCCAGGTGGCCACCGTCATGGGCCGCTTCTATGCCATGGACCGTGACAAGCGCTGGGACCGCCTGCAGCGGGCCTATGACGCCATCGTGCTGGGCGTGGGCACCGAGAACGCCGATCCTGTGGACGCCGTTCAGAAGTCCTATGACGCCGGTGTCACCGACGAGTTTGTGGAGCCTGTGGTGTGCACCAAGGAGGGCAAGGTGAAGGAGGGCGACTCCATCATCTTCATGAACTTCCGCCCCGACCGGGCTCGGGAGATCACCCGCTGCTTTGTGGACCCCGCCTTCACCGACGTGGAGCGGAAGAAGGGTTACTTCCCCGTGACTTACGTCTGCACCACCGAGTATGATGCTACCATGCCCAATGTGCTCATTGCCTTCCCCCACCGGGAGCTGGAGAACATCTTTGGCGAGTACATTGCCCGCCAGGGCTACACCCAGCTGCGCATCGCCGAGACCGAGAAGTATGCCCATGTGACCTTCTTCTTCAACGGCGGCGCCGAGCAGGTCTTCCCCGGCGAGGACCGGTGCCTGATCCCCTCCCCCAAGGTGGCCACCTATGACCTGCAGCCCGAGATGAGTGCCCCCGAGGTCACCGAGGAGGCCGTTAAGCGCATCGAGAGCGGCAAGTACGACGTCATCATCCTCAACTTCGCCAACTGCGACATGGTGGGTCACACCGGCGTGTTTGACGCCGCTGTGAAGGCCGTGGAGGCTGTGGACGAGGGCGTGGGCAAGGTGGTGGAGGCCACCACCAAGATGGGCGGCGTGACCCTCATCACCGCCGACCACGGCAACGCCGACCGGATGCTGGACGACGACGGGGTCACTCCCTACACCGCCCACACTACCAATCTGGTGCCCTTCTACATCGTGGGCGCCGACGTGAAGCTGCGGGACGGCCGCTTGGCCGACATCGCCCCCACCATGCTGGATCTGATGGGCCTTGAAAAGCCCGCAGAAATGGACGGAGAGACCCTGATCCTCAACTAAGCGGTATCCGGCGGAAGTTCCGCCGTACCAAATATTGACCCGGCGGGCCGAAGGCCCGCCCCCCACAATCCGATACCCCTGTATGGCGGGGGTCATCCCCCGCCGCCAATACGAAAGGAGTTTTTTACCATGAAGCAGATCATCGAGATCGTTGACGTTCTGGGCCGTGAGATCCTGGACAGCCGCGGCAACCCCACCGTTGAGGTTGAGGTTTATCTGGAAGACGGCACTGTGGGCCGCGCTGCTGTGCCCTCCGGCGCTTCCACCGGCATCTATGAGGCCTGTGAGCTCCGCGACGGCGACAAGAGCCGTTACCTGGGCAAGGGCGTCCTCACCGCTGTGAAGAACGTCAACACCGAGATCGCCGAGTGCCTGGTGGGCATGAACGTGCTGGACCAGACCGCTATCGATAAGGCCCTCATCGCTCTGGACGGCACCCCCAACAAGACCAAGCTGGGCGCCAACGCCATCCTGGGCGCTTCCCTGGCCTGCGCCAAGGCCGCTGCCGAGAGCCTGGGCACCTCCCTGTACAACTACATTGGCGGCGTCAACGCCAAGACTTTGCCCGTGCCCATGATGAACATCCTCAACGGCGGCGCTCACGCCACCAACAACGTGGAGATCCAGGAGTTCATGATCATGCCCGTGGGCGCCTGCTGCTTCCGTGAGGCTCTGCGGATGTGCGCCGAGGTCTTCCACAAGCTGAAGACCACCCTGAAGGAGAACGGCACTCCCGCCGCCGGCGTGGGCGACGAGGGCGGCTACGCTCCCAACCTGAAGAAGGACGAGGACGCTCTGAAGGTCATCGTGAAGGCCATCGAGGAGGCCGGCTTCAAGCCCGGCGAGGACTTCATGATCGCCATCGACGCCGCTTCTTCCGAGTGGTGGAACGAGGAAGAGAAGTGCTATATCCAGCCCAAGTCCGGCAAGAAGATGACTCAGCAGCAGCTGGTCAATATGTGGAAGAAGTTCGTGGAGACCTACCCCATCATCTCCCTGGAGGACGGCATGGCCGAGACCGACTGGGAAGGCTGGGCTATGCTGACCAAGGCCATCGGCGACAAGGTGCAGCTGGTGGGCGACGACCTGTTCGTCACCAACGTCACCCGTCTGGCTACCGGCATTGAGAAGAAGGTTGCCAACTCCATCCTGATCAAGGTCAACCAGATCGGCACCCTGACCGAGACCCTGGACGCCATCCAGATGGCCAACCGCGCCGGCTACACCGCCATCGTGTCTCACCGCTCCGGCGAGACCGAGGACGCCACCATTGCCGACATCGCTGTGGCTCTGAACGCTGGCCAGATCAAGACCGGCGCTCCCAGCCGCACCGACCGTGTGGCCAAGTACAACCAGCTGCTCCGCATCGAGGAGGAACTGGGCGATGTGGCTCAGTACCTGGGCAAGGACGCTTTCTTCAACCTG
Organism: Flavonifractor sp. An91; assembly: GCF_002159225.1. NCBI lineage: Bacteria > Bacillati > Bacillota > Clostridia > Eubacteriales > Oscillospiraceae > Flavonifractor > Flavonifractor sp. An91. Next base: position 28,316 of record NZ_NFHA01000013.1, read on the forward strand.
AAGTAAGTTTCGACAAGCACAACGGGGCCGCTGCCAATGGCAGCGGCCCCGTTTTTTGTATCGCCCGGCTCCTCCTGGGCCCCATCATGGATGGGGCGGCGCTTTGCGCCGTACAAGCGTTTTGGGCTTGCCCAAAACCTTGGCGCAGGGGCAATTCATTTGCCCCGAGCAAGTAAAATCAATTTGGGCCCCCGCAGAAAGCTACAGCTTTCTGTGGGATTGCTGGGCGATGTGGCTCAGTACCTGGGCAAGGACGCTTTCTTCAACCTGAAGTAAGGAGAAGCGCTGAGCGCCCGGGAGCAGGCGCACAGCGAGCCGCGGAGACAAAAAAGCAGTTTGGTCGCAGGCCAAAGGTGTTTTTTGCGCAGCGGTGAGCTGTGTGCCGTCGCGGAGGGCGCGAAGCGTGACAACAGAAGACAAGCACAAGGGGCCGCTGCCATTGGCAGCGGCCCCGTTTTTTAGTGAAAAGAGCGGCTGCCGCATTTGCGGCAGCCGCTTCTTATTTGATATTAGACCTCCATGATAACCGGGAGGATCATGGGGTTGCGCTTGGTTTTCTTGTACAGGAAGTTGGACATGGAGTTTTTGATCTCCGACTTGATAGCGGCCCAGTCGGTGAGGCTATCCCGCTGGCAATTCTCCAGGGCGGTGACGGCCACCTTCCGCAGTTCCTCCATCAGACCCTCGGACTCCTTCACATAGACAAAGCCGCGGGTGATGATATCGGGGCCGGACACCACAGTGCCGTCCTCCCCGGACATGGACACCACCACCACGATCATGCCGTCCTCGGCCAGATGCTTGCGGTCCCGCAGCACCACGCTGCCCACATCGCCTACGCCGTAGCCGTCCACAAATACACGGCCGGCGGGCACAGTGCCGTTGATCTTGGCTGAGTTGGGAGTCAGCTCAATGACCTTGCCGATGTCGCTGATGATGATATTCTTGGGGTTCATGCCCATCTGCTGGGCCAGCTTGGCGTGGATCTTCAGCATCCGCTGCTCGCCGTGAACGGGGATAAAGAACTTGGGCTTCACCAGAGCGTGGATGATCTTCAGCTCCTCCTGACAGGCGTGGCCGGAAACATGGAGGGCACGCTCACGCTCGTTCACCACTTCGGCATCCTTGCGGTAGAGCTCGTTGATGACGCTGCCAATGGCATTTTCATTGCCGGGAATGGCGGAGGCGGAGAGAATCACCCGGTCACCGGCCTGGATATCCACCTGGCGGTGGGTGTTGAAGGCCATACGGGTGAGGGCCGACATGGTCTCGCCCTGGCTGCCGGTGGTGATGATGCAGATCTTGTTCTTGGGCAGGCTCTTGATATGAGCCAGATCCACCAGCACCCCGTCGGGAATCTTCATATAGCCCAGCTCGGTGGACACCTTCATGGCGTTCTCCATGGAGCGGCCGGTCACGGCCACCTTGCGGCCATACCGGGCGGCCACGTCGATGATTTGCTGGATGCGGTCCACATTGGAGGCGAAGGTGGTGATAATGATGCGCTGCTCACAGCCCCGGAACAGAGCGTCGAAGGAGTCGCCTACGCTGCGCTCGCTCTTGGTGAAGCCGGGACGCTCCACATTGGTGGAGTCGGCCAACAGGGCCAGAACGCCCTCCTTGCCCAACTGCCCCAGACGGCCCAGGTCGATCATACCGCCCTGGATGGGGGTGGGGTCGATCTTGAAGTCACCGGTATGGATGACGGTACCCACGGCGCACTTGATGGCAAAGCCGCAGGCGTCGGCAATGGAGTGGTTCACATGGATGAACTCCACGGTGAACTTGCCCGCCTTCACGGTCTCTCCAGCCTCACAGGTGATGAGCTTGGTCTTGTTCACCAGACGGTGCTCCTCCAGCTTCAGTTTCACCAGACCGGCGGTCATGCGGGTGGCGTAGATGGGGACGTTCACATCCCGCAGAAGATAGGGGATGGAACCGATGTGATCCTCATGACCGTGGGTCAGGAAGATACCCCGAATACGGTCCTTGTTCTTGATCAGGTAGGAGAAGTCGGGGATGACCACGTCAATGCCGTACATATCGTCATCCGGGAAGCCCATACCTACGTCCACGATGATCATATCCCCGCCGTATTCATAGACGGTCAGGTTCTTGCCGATCTCGTTCAGACCACCCAGAGAAATGATTTTCAGTTTTTCAGCCATAAAAGTCTTACTACACTCCTTTACAATCAATCCGTTTTTCGTATTTATCAGTGGGCACGGTCCGGATCTGAGCGCACAAAAAGAAAAGCGGTGGTATTCCGCTCTTTCCGGCCCTGCCTCGCCGGAAAAAGGGAACGGCCATGCACCGCTTGGCGCCTCTATCCATGCTGTGTCCTTGCCTTATTCAAAGCGCAATGTTGCGCATAAAGCCATAATTAGCATCTGTATTATACCACGCAAACCGGGGAAAGTATACCATTATTTTGCGACAGGGTTCCCCTTGGTTGTTCTGGAGGTGCGGATATGATACAATACCGAAGAAAATGGAAAGGAGCGTGGAATGAATGGAAGAGGCGCAGCTGCGGCCTGGCCGTTACCGCCACTTTACGGGCAACGAATATCAGCTGCTCTATGTGGCCCGCCACTCGGAGACGCTGGAGTGCATGGTGGTCTATCAGGCCCTCTACGGAGAGCGGGGCATCTGGGTGCGGCCGGCGGCCATGTGGAATGAGATTGTGGAGCGGGACGGCTATCAGGGCCCCCGGTTCACCTATATAGGAGAGTAAGCCATGAACATTCAGATTTTTGGAAAGAACAAATGCTTTGACACGAAAAAAGCGGAGCGCTGGTTCAAGGAGCGACGCATCAAGTTCCAGGCGGTGGATCTGGGTAAGTACGGTATGAGCGCCGGGGAGCTCAAAAGCGTGGTCAATGCGGTGGGACTGAATAACCTCATTGATCAGAAGCATCCGGACGCCGCCCTGCTCAACTACCTGGCCTATGACTCTGACAAGCTGGAGAAGCTGCTGGACAATCCCAAGCTGCTCAAGACCCCCATCGTCCGCAACGGCAGGCAGGCCACCGTGGGCTACTGCCCGGAGGTATGGGAGAGCTGGAGCTGAGTCAGCTCTGGTACAGCCCGGTTACCGCAGAAAGCTGCTGCTGAAGGGCCTCCACCGCCCACTGGGGCCGGAGCAGCTGCACCCCATCCCCCAGGCCGAAGAGCCAGCCTAAAAACTGAGGGCTGACCACAGCAGAGACCGTAACGGCAAAATGATCCTCTCCGTCAGGCACCAGAATGGCATCCAGGCCGAAGCGGTCCAGCACCACGCCCACCAGGCTGGAGCGGCAGCGGAGCGTGACCTGTCCCTCCCGGCCGGAGAACATACCGAAGTGTTTTCCCGCATAGGCTGCCATATCAAAGTGTTCCGGCACCCCGGTGAGGGGCAGGCAGGTGACGGCCAGATCGGCCATTTTGTCTACCCGGTAGTGGCGCAGCTCCTTGGAGCGGTGGTCATAGCCGGCCAGATAGTAATTCTCGTTGTCCCAGATCAGACCGGCGGGGGAGACGGTGTACCGGCGGCCATCATGGCGGAACACCTTTTCCTTGCGGACGTTATACTCAAAGTAGAGAAAAGTCACGGTTTTCCGGTTTGCAATGGCGGTATGGAGCTTGTCAATGGTGTAGTAGATGCTCTCGTTCATGGTCTTTACCCGACGGTCCACATAGACCTGGCGCTGGAGCTGGCGGGCCTGGTGGATGCTGGCCTGGGACTCCAGCTTATGGATCAGCTGGCTGCTCTTCCGCTGGGTGATGAAGCGGGAGGATTGGACCGCGTCCACCAACAGCTTCAGCTCCGCCAGCTGGAAGGGGCGCTCCCCCAAAAACCAGCCCGGCGAGCGGCCCTTCCGGCACTGCACATCCAGCCCAAACTGACGCAGGGCTTCCATATCGGAGTAGATGCTCTTCCGTTCGGCCTTGATGTCCCACTCCTCCAGACGGGAGATGATTTCAGGGACGGTAAGGGTGTGCTCCTCGTCGGTGCTCTCCCACAACAGCTTGCACAGACAGAGCAGTTTCAACTTTTGATTGGCGCTTTTCGGCATGGAAGCGACCCCCTTTATTACCGTGTTACCAGTTAGACTATCACATTTACTGTCCCATAAACCGTACATTCAGCATACCACAAATAGGTGGAGATTGCGAGGGCCTATGATATATGTTGCAGCAGTTCCCCTCTGCCCCCTTCATGCGGGACCGGGTGGGGAGAAAGAACGGGTGGACGAGATCCTGATGGGTTGGCCGGTCTATGGACCGGAGGAAGCCCAGGGCGACTGGTGGCGGGTCCGTACCCACTACGGCTATTCCGGCTGGGTGCGGCGGGAGCAGCTGGCCCCGGCGGGGGAATGGCCCCTTCAGGGGAAAATGGTGGTGACCGCGCCCTTTGCCGATGTACTGGCCGGGCCGGAGGTGGAGCGGCCGGTGCTGACTACCCTGCCCCGGGGCAGTCTGACCGCTGCCATAGAGGAAGCTGTTCCCGAGGGCTGGCGGCTGATTGAACTGCCAGATGGACGGAAAGGCTATACAAAAGGTAGTTTCCTGGAGGAATATTGCGCTAAACCCTGTGATTTGCCGGAGGAACAGCTCCGGGCCAGGGTGGTGGAGCGGGCCAGGAGCTATCTGGGCACCCAGTACCGCTGGGGCGGAAAGTCCCCCATGGGAATCGACTGTTCGGGGCTTACTTTTATGTCCTGGTTTTTCAGTGGAGTGCTCCTCTACCGGGATGCCCGCATCGTGCCGGGATACCCGGTGCGGCCCATCCCGCTGGAGGAGTGCAGGCAGGCGGATCTGCTCTATTTTCCGGGGCACATCGCCCTCTATCTGGGGGAGGGAAGGTATATCCACTCCACTGCCCGAGCGGGCAGCGACGGGGTGGTGGTCAACAGCCTGGACCCGGCACAGCCTGACTACCGGGCGGATCTGCGGGAAAAGCTGCTGACGGCGGGCACTGTCTTTCCACTGGGAGGGGAGAATCTGACAACTTGATAAAAATTTGCGGCAAACACTTGCCAGATGGGCCATTCTCCTCTATACTGATACTGTTTGTTGACATAATGCGATTGGAGAAAGGGGCGCGCCTCAGTGGCCCAGACACACCGAAAGAAACGCCGCCGCCGGACTTCCCCGGCACGGCGGGCGGCGAAGATTTTTTATGGAATTCTTGTGGTCATCTCAGCTTTGATCGTGACGCTGTTCTGCGTCTACAAGCTGCTGGCCAAGGAGCCGGAAATGGCGGCGGAACCCACGCCGGAACCTGCTCAGCCGGGGACCAGTGCCGAGCCCACCACAGGCCGGCAGCGAAAACCTTATACCTATACCTTTCTGCTGGTGGCCAAGGATCAGGTGGGCAGCAATGCTGATACCATGATTGTCTGCACCTATGATACGGTGGCGCAGACGGTGGGCATGGTATCCATCCCCAGAGATACCCTGGTGGAGAGCGGCAAGCTGAACGCAGTCTACCAACAGGGGATCGAGGCCCTGCGGGACACCATATCGGATATGCTGGGTATCCCCATTGACTTCTATGTGGGAGTCAACATGGATGGATTCAAGGAGCTGGTGGATGAGTTGGGGGGCATTGAGTTCAATGTGCCCGTCCACATGGCCTATGACGATCCCACCCAGGATCTGCACATTCACTATGAGCCGGGCCTCCAGCATCTGGACGGGCAGGACGTGCTTAACGTGGCCCGGTGCCGGAAAAACTCCGATGGACCTGGTACCTATCCCGACAACATCTACTCCGCCTATCCGGACAACGACATCGGACGTACCAGGACCCAGCAGCAGCTGATCGGTACCATCCTGAAAAAGGCCCTGTCCAACCCCCAGAAGATCAATCGCTATATCGAGATCTTCCTGGAGTATGTGAACACCAACCTGGAGTTCGGTGAGATGCTGTGGTTTGCGGAGCCTGCCCTGGGCTTTGACTTTGAGAACGGCATGACCAGCGCCACCCTTACCGGAGACGGAAACACCTACTATCCAGGCTGGGGCCAATACTGCTATCAGCTCTACCCGGAGGAGACCCTGGAGACCGTCAACCAGCTCATCAATCCCTACGACCAGGATCTGACTCTGGAGGATATGAATATCTTTCAATATCAATAATCAAAAAGGACGTGCCTCAAAGGCACGTCCTTTTGATTTACTCCAGCAGATCGGGACCGGGCAGGTCCATCTGCCGCTTGCGGGCGGCGGAGAAGGCCAGCTTCTCTGCCAGGGCCTTCCGGTCGCCGGTGGCCAGCACCTCCCGGTAGGACTGGAGATTGCCGATGAGCCGGTCCAGCACCTCCAGCAGAGCGGGCTGGTTGAGGGAGAAAAGCTGGGTCCACAGTCCCACATCCAGAGCGGCCACCCGGGTACAGCCACGGAAGGAGGAGCCTTCGTAGCCCTTGCAATCAAAGAGGGTGGGGTCATCACACACCGCCACGGCGATAATGTGCATGACCTGGCTGGTATAGGCGATGAGGGCGTCGTGGGCCTGGGCGGTGGTGCGATGGACGTCCTTGCAGCCCATATAGGCGGCCAGACGTTCCAACAGGGCCAGGTGCTCCGGCTGGCTGGTTTCCCGGGGGATCAGCAGGAAGTGAGAGCCCTGAAACAGCTCGGCAAAGGCGTGTTCCACGCCGGAGAACTCAGTACCAGCCATAGGATGGCAGCCAATGAAGTCCACCGTGTCGGGCAGACAGTTTGCTCCCTCCAGAATGGCCGACTTAACGCCGCACACGTCCCACACCAGTGCGCCGGGCTTGAACTGGTCTTTGTAGGTGTGCAGAAAGTCCAGGATGCCCTGGGGATGAAGGGCCAGAGCCACCACATCGGCCTGGGGGATCACATCGGCGGCGTACTCGGTGACCCGGTCGCCCACGCCGTGTTCGCTGGCGTAGCGCAGGGTGGGCTGGGACACGTCCACGCCTACGATCTCATAGTCCTCAAAGCCCTTCAGGGCCAAGGCCATGGAGCCGCCGATCAAACCGAGGCCTACGATAACAAGTGTTTTTTTCATGTTGCGGCCTCCTTTTACAGGGTACGGCCCACGCAGGGGGCCAGGGTACGCAGCTTGTCCATCAGAGCGTCAAACTGGGCGGGGGTGATGGACTGGGCCCCGTCACAGAGGGCATGGGGAGGATCGTTATGGACCTCCACAATGAGGCCGTCGGCCCCGGCAGCCAGGGCCGCCATACTCATCCGCTCCACCATCCAGGCTTTGCCGCAGGCGTGGGAGGGGTCCACCACCACCGGCAGGTGGGACAGCTGCTTCACCGCCAGCACTGCCGACAGATCCAGAGTATTGCGGGTGAAGGTCTCGAAGGTGCGGATGCCCCGCTCACACAGGATGACCTTTTCGTTGCCGCCGGCCATGATGTACTCGGCGGACATGAGCCACTCCTCGATGGTGGAGGAGAGACCGCGCTTGAGCAGAATGGGCTTGGTGGTCTTGCCCAGCTGCTTCAGAAGGTCGAAGTTCTGCATATTCCGGGCACCCACCTGGATCACGTCCACACACATCTCGAACATCTCCACGTTGTCGGTGGACATGATCTCGGTGACGATGGGCAGGCCGGTGACTGCGCGGGCCTCCTGAAGCAGCCGGATGCCGTCATTGCCCATGCCCTGGAAGGAGTAGGGGGAGGTGCGGGGCTTGAAGGCGCCTCCACGCAGGGCGGCGGCTCCGGCGGCCTGGACGGCCTGGGCCACGCCCACGATCTGCTCCTCACTCTCCACCGAGCAGGGACCGGCAATGACGGCCAGCTTCTCGCCGCCCACCAGAGCGCCGCCCCCCAGGTCGATGATCGTATCCTCCGGGTGGTACTTCCGGTTGGCCTTCTTATAGGGCTCGGTGACCCGCATCACCCGGTCCACGCCGGGCAGCAGGGACAGCTTCTCCTGGTCAATGCCGTCGGCATTGCCTTCGGCACCCAAAATGGTGGTCTCAGCGCCCTTGGACACCATGACCTTGACGCCGCCCTCCTCCATGGTGAGGATGGCTTTTTCCAGTTCCTCAGGGGTAAAGCCCCGCTTCATAATAACGACCATATGTGTTCTCCTTTCCAAATACAAAAGATCCGCAGCCGCCCAAAGGCAGCTGCGGATCTTTTCCGTCCGTTATCAGAACGAAACCCGGTCAGCCGGTTATGGGCAGGCAGAAACACCGCTGGCAAAATAGCAGCGGTAATAGCCGTATCCATAACCGGTACGCTTCAGCATGACGGGCACGCTCCTTCCTTTGAAAGAGACTTTAGCACTTTTTGGTGCGAAAGTCAAGGGGAAATTTTGCTTGAAATCCTACCAGTATTATGGTATTATATTTGAAAAGTCAGGAGGGATCGTATGAAAATTTCTACCAAGGGACGATATGCCCTGCGGCTGATGCTGGACGTGGCGCTCCATAGCCACGGTACTGCGGTGCCTCTGCGGGATGTGGCCCAGCGGCAGGATATTTCCGACAAATATTTGGAGCAGATTGTGACCCAGCTCTCTCGGGCTGGTCTGGTGCGCTCGGTGCGGGGCGCCGGCGGCGGCTACCTGTTGACCCGGGAGCCGGAGGAATACACGGTAGGCGAGATCCTGCGGGTGCTGGAGGGTAATCTGGCTCCGGTGAGTTGTGCCGATGCCGACGATGTGTGCCGGTGCGGACGGGCAGACAGGTGCGTTACCGTGGAGATTTGGAGGGAGATCCAGGCTGCGGTGTCCGGGGTGGTGGATCATGTGACCCTGGCCGATCTGGTCCGCCGGCATCAGGAGAAGTGTCCGGAGAGTTGCGAAAACGCCGACTGAGTTCCTATGTAAAAGGTTCTTTGCGTGACAAATCCGAAGGTCCGGCTTATCCTGTAGACGAGGTGAGCGGATATGCGGGATATTGGAAAGAACATCAGGACGCTGCGGGAGAAAAAGGGCATGACCCAGGAGGAACTGGCGCAAGCTCTATTTGTTACCCGACAGACGGTGTCTAACTACGAGACGGGCAGGAGCAGGCCGGACATTGAGATGCTGGTCAGGATCGCCCAGGCGCTGGAGACTGATGTAAATCAGGTGTTGTATGGCTTGCCTGTGGAGCAGGACAAGCAGCGGGAGGCCAAGCGGCTGGCAGTGGGCTGTCTGATCCTGGCGTCGATTTTTCTGCTGCTGACGCTTCCTGCGCCGCTGCTGAATGAGATGCTAAAGCGTGGCAATGTAGGGGCGGTGCTGGTGACCGCCCTTACCAACGGTTTGCTGAGGCCCGCCTTATGGCTGATATTGGGCTGGTGCGCCCTTCAGGGGCTGTGGCTGCTACGAGTGATCCGGCCGCCGGAAGAGCGGACGTGGATGGCCTGGGCCCGGCGGGGTGTGTTGCTTCTGATGGCGGTATATGTGGTACTGCTGCTTCCGCCGCTGGTGGTGGGACTGATCCAGGTGATCCAGACCGCATTGGGCGTGCCCTATGATGCGCTGGTAGAAGTTCCTCAGATCCCGGCGTATATATGGCTCATGAATCGCCAGTTGGTATTCCTTGTGCTCCGCCCTCAGATATGCGCCATCCCTGGCGCAGCCCTGTGGCTGCTGGGGGTTCCAAAACGCTGAGGAAAGAAAAAAGGACGCTGCGTGAGCAGCGCCCTTTCTTTTTTATGCGTAGATGCCGGTGGAGAGGTAGCGCTCGCCGGTGTCGGGCAGAACGGCTACGATGGTCTTGCCCTGGAAGTCGGGCCGCTTGGACAGCTCCCGGGCCGCCCAGGCGGCGGCACCGGAGGAGATGCCCACCAGAATACCCTCGGCCCGTGCCAGCTCCTTGGCGGCAGCAATGGCCTCTGCGCCGGGGACGGGGAGGACCTCGTCTACCACCCCCATATCCAGGGTACCAGGGACGAAGCCGGCACCGATGCCCTGAATCTTGTGGGGGCCGGGCTGGCCGCCGGACAGGACAGGGGATTCAGCGGGCTCTACCGCCACTACCTTGATGTGGGGGTTCTGTTCCTTCAGGAAGCGGCCCGCGCCGGTGATGGTGCCGCCGGAACCTACGCCGGCCACCAACACGTCCACCGTGCCGTCGGTATCCCGCCAGATCTCAGGGCCGGTGGTCTCATAATGGGCCTTGGCGTTGGCGGGGTTGTTAAACTGGTCGGGCATCCAGGCGGAGGGGTCGGCCTCCAGCAGCTCCTTGGCCTTGGCAATGGCACCGCTCATGCCCTTAGCACCCTCCGTGAGTACCAGCTCTGCCCCCAGAGCGGACAGCAGGGAGCGGCGCTCCTGGCTCATGGTCTCAGGCATGGTGAGCACCACCTGATAGCCCCGCTGGCGGCCGATATAGGCCAGGGCCACGCCGGTATTGCCGCTGGTGGGCTCCACGATGGTGGCACCCGGCTTCAGCAGGCCGGCTTCCTCAGCGGCCCGGATCATATACAGTCCCGCACGGTCCTTGGCGGAGGACAGGGGATTAAAGCTTTCCAGTTTGCCCAGGATACCGCCGCCGGGGGCAAAGCGCTCCAGACGGAGCAGGGGGGTATTGCCAATCAATTCAGGAATGGAATGGGCGATTTTCATGGTAGATTGCCTCCCATCATTTTTCTCAGGTTGCTATCAGCATACCACATAAATCCCACGAATTCAATAGGAATTTTGGACAATAAGCAAGGCCCACCATCCGGCGGGCCTTGCTTAGATGCTGGAAAGATTAGAACATGGGGACAACGGCGCCCTCGTAGGTCTCATCCATAAAGGTCTTGACCTCGTCGCTCTTGAGGGCCTCCACCAGGGCCTGGATGGCGGGATCGTTCTCGTGGCCCTCCTTGACGGCCAGCACGTTGACGTAAGCCTGGGCGGCCTCGCCGTCGGCGGACTCAACGGCCAGAGCGTCGGAAACCTTCAGGCCGGCGTCGATGGCATAGTTGCCGTTGATGACGGCCATATCCACATCGCCCAGACGGACGGGCAGCTGGCTGGCTTCCAGCTCCACGATGTCCAGATTCTTGGGGTTCTCAGCGATGTCGGCCTTGGTAGCGGTGATGCCGGCACCCTCCTTCAGGGTGATCAGGCCCTCCTGCTGGAGCAGGAGCAGGGCGCGGGCCTCATTGGTGGTGTCGTTGGGCACGGCGATCTGAGCGCCGTCAGCCAGCTCGTCGATGCTGGCGGTCTTGCCGGCATACAGGCCGAAGGGCTCGTAGTGGATCTCAGCGGCGCTGACCAGGTGGGTGCCGTCGCTGACGTTGAACTCGTTCATGTAGGTGATGTGCTGGAAGTAGTTGGCGTCCAGCTCACCGCTCTCCACCGCCAGGTTGGGCTGGATGTAGTCGTTGAACTCCACGATCTCCAGGGTGATGCCCTGCTCAGCCAGGATGCCCTTGGCTATCTCCAGAATCTCAGCGTGGGGGGCGGGAGTGGCGCCGACCTTGATGGTGGTGCCCTCCAGAGAGGCGGTGTTCTCCACAGCGGGGGTCTCGGAGTTGCCGGAGGGGGTCTCGGAATTACCGGCGGGGGTGTTGGCGGAGCCGGAGTTGCCGCCGCCGCAGCCGGCCAGCAGGCCGAAAGACAGAGCGCCGGTCAGGAGCAGAGAGACAAGCTTCTTCATGGTATATTTCTCCTTTTCATGTTCACAGGTGTTACCCAAATCAGAGTACAAAAAAACGCCCTTGAAGAATGTTCAAGGACGAGAGCTTTCCGCTTCGTGGTACCACCTTGTTTCACCTCTGCCTCACGACAGGGGCCTTATGGAGTACAGTCATACTCCTGCGCGCTGACGGGCGCTCCCGTCGCAGCCTATACCAAACGGTAGTCGGTGCGCCGCTCCAAGACCATCTTCACCAAAACCTTCCGTACCCGTTCCCACCATACCGGGCTCTCTGTGCCGTATCTTTCTGGTTACTCTTCTCTTCATTGCGTTTGAGGGGCGTTATTCAGTTCCCTTTGGGTTGCATTTAGTATATGCCTCCCTCACTCATTCGTCAAGTGGACAGTTTCAACAAAAGAACGGGGTACGCATACCAAAAAGTTTGCGCACCCCGTCCAAACAGATGATTATTGGATTCCGGACTTTTCCGCCCGGTTGGTCTTGAGCTTCTTCTTCCGGTCTGTGCTGCGGATACGCTTATCCAGCCGGACAGAGGCCCGGGTACCGATGGACTGGAAGATCTGCACCAGAATGACCAGCACCACCACAGATACCCACAGGATGATATTCATGCGGCGCTGGTAGCCCAGATTCAGGGCCATGGAGCCCAGACCGCCGCCGCCGATGGCGCCCGCCATGGCGCCGTAGCTGAGGATGGTGATGAAGGCGGTGGTGAAGCCGGAGATCAGGGAGGGACGGCTCTCAGGCAGGATCACCTTGGTGATGATCTGGAAGGGAGAGCAGCCCATGGACTGGGCGGCCTCCACCACGCCGCTGTCCACCTCACGGAGAGAGGCCTCCACCAGACGTGCTACAAAGGGGAAGGCAGCCACGATTAGAGGCACAATGGTGGCCACCGTGCCGATAGAGGTGCCCAGGATCAGCCGGGACAGGGGAATAACCACCACCATCAGGATGAGGAAGGGCACCGAACGCAGAATGTTGATCACAAAATTCAGCACTGCCATCACCGGACGGGGCAGAGGCAGTACGCCATTGGGCTCACCCACCACGGCGATGACACCCAGGGGCAGACCGATGACATAGGCAAAGAAGGTGGAGATCACCGTTACATACAGGGTCTCCCAGATGGCAAAGAGCAGGCCGTTTTTGCTCAGCTCCAGCAGACGGAGGACCTCTTCATTTTGCAGCAGATCAGCCATGGTAATCAGGCACCTCCTCCACAGTCACGTCCTTCTGGGCGCGCAGATAGTTCATGGCCTTGGCGGCCTCGGTTTTGTCCTCAGGCAGGCCAAGCAGCATGGAGCCGAAGGCCTTGCCGTTCACGTTGCGGGTATCGGCACCCAGAATGTTGACCTTGACCCCACAGTCGATGGCCAGAGAGGCGATGAGAGGCTCATAGGAGGAGCCGCCGTTGAATACCACCCGCACCACGCTGGCCACGGGGAACTGGTCGATATGAGCGCCCTCGGGGAACACCAGCTTGCGGCCGGCCTCGGTCTTGGGGTTGGAGAAAACCTCCTCCACGGTGCCGGTCTCCACCATATGGCCGTGGTCCAGAATGGCCACATGGGTGCAGATCTCCTCCACCACCGCCATTTCGTGGGTGATGACCACCACAGTGATGCCAAGGCGCTTATTGATGTCCTGGATCAGCTTCAGGATGGAGCGGGTGGTGGTGGGGTCCAGAGCGGAGGTGGCCTCATCGCACAGCAGCATCTTGGGGTTGGAAGCCAGAGCGCGGGCAATGGCAATGCGCTGCTTCTGGCCGCCGGACAGCTGAGCGGGGTAGGCATTGGCCTTGTCAGGCAGGCCCACGATATCCAGGTACTCCAGAGCCCGCTTTTTGGCCTCCGCCGCCGGAACACCGGCGATCTCCATGGGGAAGCAGATGTTCTTCAGGCAGGTCCGCTGCATCAGCAGGTTAAACTGCTGGAAGATCATGCTGATGGACCGGCGGGTCTGGCGCAGACGGGCAGGGGAGAGTTCCATCAGGTTCTCTCCGTCGATGAGGACCTCTCCCTGGGTGGGTCGCTCCAGCAGGTTGATGCAGCGCACCAGGGTGGATTTACCCGCGCCGCTCATGCCGACGATACCAAAGATATCCCCGTCCCCAATGGTCAGGTTGATATCCGACAGGGCCTCAAAGTCCCCGTCCGCCGTGGGAAAGACCTTGGATAAGTGTTTCAGTTCGATCACAGGTCTGTTCTCCTTCGTCTGATTTGTATGTAATACCTCCGGTTTTGACAAAACACCGGGATGTTTGCATCGGGAATATTCTATGACAACCGGGACGGGCTGTCAAGGTGTTTCGGGAGGGAAGAGACGGGCCGATGTGGGCATCGGCCCCTACAGAGGTACTGGAGGATGGTCAGAGCAAAAAGAAACAGCCGGGCCATTGGCCCGGCTGTTCAATGACGCTATTAGTCGGTCACGAAGGGCAGCAGCGCGATCTGACGAGCACGCTTGATGGCCTCAGTGAGCTGACGCTGATGCATGGCGCAGGTGCCGGTGGTGCGGCGGGGCAGGATCTTGCTCCGCTCGGACAGGAACCGACGCAGCTTCACGGCGTCCTTATAGTCGATGTGCTCCACCTTGTCCACACAGAAGGTGCAGACCTTGCGGCGCTTGCGGCCGCGGGGGCGCTCTCTATCCATAGCCATAACTGGAAAACCTCCCTTGTTCCGGGCCTATAGTCCGGCTTGTTTTATGATGCGGCATCCGCCGCTGTGTTCGGTTTAGAAGGGCAATTCGCCGTCATCCTCAGTGAGTTCGGCAAACTGGTCGCCGCCGGCAGGGGCGGAATAGCCGCCGCCAACAGGGGCCGCGGGGGGCGCATAGCCGCCGGGCGTGCCGTAGCCGCCGGAGGGTGCGCTGTATCCGCCGCCCTCGGCGTCCCGCTTGGAGTCGCCAAAATACACGTTGTCGGCCACCACCTCGGCAGTGCGGCGCTTGTTGCCGTCCCGGTCGGTCCAGTCACGCAGCTGGAGCCGGCCCTCTACCACGGCCATACGGCCCTTGGTGAGAAAACGGGAGACAAATTCCGCCGTCTGACGCCAAGCCACAATATCAATGAAATCGGTGGCCTTTTCGCCGGTGGTCTTGTCCTTAAAGTCCCGGTCCACAGCCAGAGAAAAGGAGGCCACAGCCGTCCCGGTCTGAGTGTGCCGGAGTTCAGGGTCACGGGTCAGACGACCCATGAGAATAATACGGTTCAGCATGAAGCCTCTCCTCTCTTACTCGTCCTTGCAGACGATCAGGGAGCGCATCACGCCGTCAGTGATCCGCAGGATACGATCCAGCTCACGGGGGAACTCGGGCTTGGACTCGAAAGTCATCAGCACGTAGTAGCCCTCAGTCAGGTCATTGATGGGATAGGCCAGGTGGCGCTTGCCCCACTCGTCGACCTCAGCCAGGGTGCCGTTCTGCTCCACCAGAGTCTTGAACTTCTCCACCATGGCAGCAGTGGCCTCCTCACCCAGGTTGGGATTGAGGATGTAGACCACCTCGTAGTTACCGCTGAGTTTTGCCATTTTCTTTGCACCTCCTTATGGACATATGGCCCCCGCCCTTTGCGGGAGCAAGGATGGCTTGTCACAAACAAGCCCTATTATTATATAAGATATTTGGAAAAAGTCAAGATTTTTTCGCGGGAAAATAAAAAATAAAAAACTTTCAGATTCTGTGCAATATTTGGGCGGGCTGCACCATTGTATAGGCAGAAGGGCCGGTGAGGCCCATGAAGTAAATCATAAATTTCATTGTAAAGGAGTTTTTCAGATGAAAAGAGGTTTTGGAAAAGGTTTTGTGTCCGGTATGTTGGTTGTGTCTCTGGCAGTGGGATTGGGAGTTACCGCGATGGCGGCTACCAGAACCATCAAGGTTGAGGATGATATTCAGGTGACCCTGAACGGCGCACGGTTCCAGCCCAAGGACGCCGATGGAAATGAGGTACCCCTTTTCTCCTATAACGGTACTACCTACGCCCCCGTTCGGGCCATCTGCGAGGCCGCCGGTCTGAAGGTGGATTACGATTCCGCCACCTATACTGCTGTGCTTACCACGCAGGACCAGTATATTGCATCCACTCCCGGCGCCTCCAACTATATTACCGTGGAACAGGCCAAGAATGCGGCCCTCAATCATGCGGGCGTGAAGGCCAGCGACGCCATCTTCGTAAAAGCCGGGCTGGACTGGGATGACGGCCGGGTACACTATGAGGTGGAGTTCTACGCCGGCAACACGGAGTACGACTACGATATCGACGCCACCAGCGGCGCGGTGCTCTCCTATGACCGGGAGTGGGATGACTTTTCCCTGAAGGGCAGCGGCAGCAGCACCGCCACCCAGGACGACCTCATCACTGCGGCCAAGGCCAAGGAGATCGCCCTGGCCAAGGCTCCTGCCGGCACCACCGTGGTCAAGTGCGAACTGGACCGGGACGACGGCCGGTATGTGTACGAAGTGGAGATGCGCAACGGCAACATGGAGTACGACTGCGACATCAACGCGGTTACCGGCGTGATCATCGACTGGGATGCCGACCGGGACGACTGATCCGGTAACACAGACAAGTAAATAAACCAAAATTTGGAACCGCTCCGGTCACCCCGGAGCGGTTCCAAATTTTTTTTGACTTTTTTTCTCCTTCGGTGTACGCAAACATCCAACTTTTGGCCCTGGGACGCCAAGGGTGAGGAGTGAGTGCGGTGGACAGTGAGAGGGGCAGGCTGTTAAAGCAAATAGAAAAATTGGCCAGGTGCAAAGCAAATGACGCGGTCAAGCTGGCCTTTTTGGAAGAAGGAGAAGTGGAGGAAATCGACAGCCTGGATTTGACGGCGCTCACTGGATTCAAACGCACCGACAAAGGAGCTGTGGAAATTCAGTTGGTGGATCGACTGACGGTACTCAAACTGCTGGTGGAACTGGCCGGAGGTCAGGAGGAAAAGGCAGTGGAGTTCTTTCGAGCTTGGGAGCGAAAGGCGGAGGAAGGGGTACAGGAGGAGACATGAAGTTTCGGACTTTTTCCCCCAAACAGAAGCAGGTGCTCACCTGGTGGTGCGACCCGGCGGTGCGGGACAGGGAAGCATTGATCTGCGACGGGGCGGTGCGCAGCGGCAAGACCATGTGTATGGGGCTGTCCTTCTTCTGTTGGGCTATGCGGACCTTCCATGGTCAGGCCTTCGGCCTGTGCGGCAAGACGGTCACCGGCCTGCGGCGCAATCTGCTGGGTGGGCTGCTGCCGGTACTCAGGGAGCTGGGCTTTCAGTGGGAGGAGAAGGTGTCCAAAAATTTGATTACCGTCCGCTTCGGCGGGCGGGAGAATACCTTCTACCTCTTTGGTGGCAAGGACGAGGGAAGCGCCGCCCTCATCCAGGGTATCACCCTGGCGGGGGTGCTGTTGGACGAGGTGGCCCTCATGCCCCGGTCCTTTGTGGAGCAAGCCTGCGCCCGGTGCTCGGTGGAGGGGAGCCGGATGTGGTTCTCCTGCAACCCGGAAGGACCGGAGCACTGGTTTTACAAGGAGTGGATTCAGAAGAAAGAGGAGCGCAACGCCCTCTACCTCCACTTTACCATGAGAGACAATCCGGCCCTCTCGCCCAAGGTCATCCGGCGGTATACCCGCAACTTCAGCGGGACCTTTTACCGGCGGTTCGTGCTGGGAGAGTGGGCGGCGGCAGAGGGGCGGGTATACGACTTTTTTGATGAGAGCTATGTGAAGCCTGTGCCCCAGGGGGAGATGGAACAGTGGTGCATCTCCTGCGACTACGGGACGGTGAATCCCTCTTCCTTCGGCCTGTGGGGTCTGCGGGATGGCGTGTGGTACCGGGTCAAGGAGTTTTACTACGACTCCCGGCGGGAGGGCAGGCAGAAAACCGACGGAGAGTATGCCCACGATCTGGAGCAGCTGGCGGGAGGGAGGACCATCCGGCGGGTGGTGATCGACCCATCCGCCGCCAGCTTTATCGAATTGCTGCGGCGGATGGGCTGGCGGGTAGAAAAGGCCAACAACGACGTATTGGCCGGTATCCGCATCACCGCCGAACTGCTGCGGCAGGGAAAACTGGTCATCTGTACCCCCTGCCGGGACGCCATCCGGGAGTTTTCCCTCTACCGCTGGGATGAAAAGGCGGTGGGTGACAAGGTGATCAAAAGGCACGACCATGCAATGGATGATATCCGCTACTTTGCCGTGACGGTGGCGGCAGGGGGCGAGAAGGGATTCTTTGGCGGGTTGTGCGTGGAGCGGGGCCGGTTTTAGAACGGTCAAGGCAGCAAAGGAGTGTGGTTATGGGACTGTTCCATAAGAAAAGTGGGCCGGAGAGCGGCGGACTGGCGGTCCAGATCCGGGAGGGCGGCAGGCATCCCTTTGGAGTATTGGACGGCTATGTGCCCCTGCAGCAGGGAGAGATTGCCCTTTACCGCAGTATTCGGGAGGCGGTGCCCATTGTGGATGCCGCCATCTGGAAACTGATCCGGCTGGCAGGCGGGGTGATTGTGCAGTGCGGAGACAAACGGGCCCAGGAGGAGCTGGAGTGGTTTTTACAGCACGTAGATACCGGACGGGGCCAGCGGGGCATCCAGTCCTTCCTGGACTGCTATCTGGACTCCATGCTTACCTGCGGCCGGGCGGTGGGGGAGATCGTACCCGACCGCAGGCGAAGAGACATTGCAGCTCTGCTTTGCGGCAATGTGGCGGACATCGAGATCAAAGAGGGGGCCACCCCCATGGAGTTTGCCATCTGGGGCCGGGGGACCGACGGTACCATGCGGGAACTACCCCGGCAGGAGCTGCTCCTCTTCACCCCCTTTCAGCCTGAGACGGACAGCCCCTATGGGGTGAGTCTGCTGCGGTCCATGCCCTTCCTGACTGAAATTTTGCTCAAAATTTATCAGGCCATGGGCATGAACTGGGAGCGGATGGGCAATGTCCGTTTTGCGGTGGTATACAAACCGGGGGACAATCCCCTGGATCAGAGCATGGTGCAGGAGCGCAGCCGCCAGATCGCCCGGGAGTGGTCCGCTGCCATGCAGGCGGGTAAGCACGGCAGCGTCCGGGATTTTGTGGCGGTGGGCGACGTGGACATCAAGGTCATCGGCGCCGACAACCAGGTGTTGGACAGCGAGGTGCCGGTGCGGCAGATCCTGGAACAGCTGGTGTCCCGCACCGGCATCCCTCCCTTCCTCCTGGGATTGTCCTGGTCCTCCACCGAGCGGATGAGTACCCAGCAGGCCGATATGATGACCAGTGAGATCACCGCCATCCGCCGGGGACTGGAGCCGGTGGTGGAGCGGATCTGTGAATTATGGCTCACCCTCCACGGCTATCGGCCTCAGGTAAGCGTGGAGTGGGAGGATGTGAACCTCCAGGATCTGGTGGAGGAGGCTCGGGCAGAGCTTTACCGCCAGCAGGCCAGGACCGTGGAGATGGACAACGAGGCCAGAGAGAAGGGAGAGACGGTATGAACATCAACAAGCAGGCGGGGGTGGATCAGGGTACCGCCCTGGATCAGACTGAACTGGGGCTCATCAACGCCATGAGCCGCAAAAAGCTGACAGAGGAGGAGGTATACACCTTCGCCGTGCGGCTGTGCGACAATGAGGTGGATCGGGACGGGGAGCGGTTCCCGGCGGAGACTCTGGAGGAGCTGGCCCCCCTCTTTGTGGGTAAGAGCGGTATTTTCGACCACCAGTGGAGCGCCGCCGGACAGACCGCCCGCATCTACCGCACCGAACTGGTGCGGGATGAGAGCGTCCTCACGGCGGCGGGGGACGCTCTGTGTTACCTGAAGGGCTACGCCTATATGCTGCGGACCGAGAGCAACAAGGACCTGATTGCTGAGATCGAGGGCGGCATCAAGAAGGAAGTGAGCGTGGGCTGCGCGGTGGAGGAGGCCAGATGCTCCATCTGCGGGGAGAACATTCATGACAGAAGCCGGTGCGCCCATGAGAAGGGCAGGGAGTACGGCGGCAAGCTGTGCTGGGCCGATCTGGTCCACGCCACCGACGCCTACGAGTGGTCCTTTGTGGCGGTGCCGGCCCAGAAAAACGCGGGGGTGATGAAGAGCATGAGACAGGATATGGAACAGCTGGAGCGGGAGGCCGCCCTGGGGCGCAAGTACCTCCAGCAGCTCAAGGACGAGGTGGTGCGCCTGGGCGGCGTGGCCGGGCTGGCCCTGGAGCAGGAGACGCTGAAGGGCATTGTCCGGAAGCTGGAGGAGCCGGAACTGGACGCGCTGAAGAAGGCCTTTGAGGTCCAGGTGGACAAGGCCTGGGGCGTGGAGACCCAGCTGCCCGCCTGGGAGCAGCAGGTCCCGGCGGAGGGACGGGACGGGGCATTTTTGATCTGAAACCGACGATAACGGATTGCCGCGCCAGTGTGCGCACTGGCGCGCAATGACGGGGATTGGCCCCGACAAAAAGAAAGGAGTAGAAACATGAGCAGCAAGATTTCCTTTGAAGGTATCGGCGAAGTGGTGGCTACCTTTGCCTGCGGCGAGGGTGTGGCCGCCGGTCAGGTGGTCAAGGTAACGGAGGACGGCACGGTGGGTGCCTGCTCCGCAAGCGAGAAGTTCTGCGGCGTGGCCCTGTCTGCCGAGGACGGATATGCTGCCATCCAGCTGGGCGGACTGGTAAAGGTGCCTGCCAGCGGCGGCAGCATTACCGCCGGCTGGTGCAAGCTGTCCGCGGACGGTTCCGGCGGCGTGAAGCTGGACACCTCTACCGGGACCGAGTATCTGGTGGTGCGGGTGGAGACTGACGCGGCCGTGATCTGTCTGTAAGAAAGGGAGGATGGGAATATGAGCTATCGGTTTGATAATCTGAGACTGGAAAAGGGTATGTACAACGAGGCGGGCCGCACCTTTACCCAGGTGCTGGAGCGGGAGGATCCCTCGGAGCAGTACAAGGGCACTCCTCTGGAGGGCCTGGACGCCTATCAGCGTCAGCTCAAGCGCTTTGACATCAAGGTGAAGGGTGCGGGCAGTGACGTGGTGGAAAAGTTTTTCTCCACCAGCCAGTCCGCCGTCCTCTTCCCCGAGTACATCGCCCGGTCGGTGCGCCAGGGTATGGAGGAGGCCGACCTGCTGCCCCACATCACCGCAGCCGTCACCCGCTTCGATGGCATGGACTACCGCTCCATTGCCTCTGTGCCCGAGGATGACCAGAAGGCCCTGCGCCATGTGGAGGAGGGCGCCACCATCCCCCAGACCCAGGTCAAGACCCAGGAGAACCTAGTCAAGCTCCACAAGCGGGGCCGGATGCTGGTGGCCTCCTACGAGGCCATCCGCTATCAGAAGCTGGACCTGTTCTCCGTCACCCTGCGGCAGATCGGCGCCCACATCAACCGGATGCACCTGGAGGATGCCATTGATGTGCTTCTCCACGGCGACGGCAACGAGAACCCCGCCAAGGAGTATACTGTGGGCTCCGACCCCATTGGCGGCTCCTCCGGTACCCTGACCTACGACGATCTGGTGGACTTCTGGGCCCAGTTTGACCCCTACGAGATGAACACCCTGCTGGTGTCCGGCGACATGATGCGCCAGCTGCTTAAGATGGACGAGTTCCAGAATCCCCTTACCGGCCTCAACTTCCAGGGTACCGGCAAGCTGGCCACCCCCCTGGGGGCCACCCTGCTGCGCACCTCCGCTCTGGAGAGTGGTAAGCTCATTGGCCTGGACAAGAACTACGCTCTGGAGATGGTACAGGGCTCCGACGTGATGGTGGAGTATGACAAGCTCATTGATCGCCAGCTGGAGCGGGCCGCTATCACCTCCATCTCCGGCTTTGCCAAGTTGTTTACCGATGCCGCCAAGGTGCTGAAGCTGAAATGATTGAGGAGATTATGGCCATGGCCCAGAGTCTGGGTCATGTAGACGACGGCCAGCAGGCGGCCCTGGAGGCCCTGTGCCGGGCGGCGGAGACTGAGATGACCGGCCGGCTCCGGGATGGGGTAAGTCCGGAGGACTGCGGCCCGGCCTTCGTGCTGGGGTGCGCCTGGGTGGCGTTGGCAGGGCTGGCCGGAGGCCAGTACGGCGGCGGGACCGAGTTTACTGCCGGAAGCGTTACCATCCGGGAGGCAGACTGCGTCCAGGATCGGGAGCGCTCCGCCGCCCTCCGGCTCCAGGGCGAGACGGTGCTGGGGCCCTATCTGAAAGACCGGGGGTTCCTGTTCCAGGGGGTGGAGGGATGACCGGACGCTGGGAACGGATTTTATCCAGATATGGTCAGACCATCACCCTCTACCGGCAGGGACAGGAGGAGGGCACGGCGTGCCGGGCCTTCCTCCAGCCCGTCCTGGAGAAGGGGGCGGATTTCTTCCAGCGGCAGCCTACCCCTTTGGGTCTGGTGCGGCAGGACCGGTGGATCTGTCTGGGCGGACCGGATATGGCTCTGAATGAGCTGGACGGCGGGTACCTTGCCTGGGGAGACCAGACCTTTACGGTGCGCAGCGCCCAGCCGGTATACCTGGGGGAGGAACTGGTGTACTGGTGGGGACTGCTGGCGGTCAGGGACTGAGCGGAACCTTGAGTGTTTTGACGGGTGGAAAGACTGTGGGAAGCGGGGGAGAGCAATGGAGTTTGGAACGATCCGGGAGCGGATGGCGGACTATCTGCAGGAGCAGGGCATTGACGCCCAATGCGCCTACCCGGAGATGAGGCGGGCTCGGAGAGATGGAGTGGTAACCGCCGTTTCCCTCCGGGCCTGCCAGGGGGGGCCGGAGGGGTTCCGAGATTACCTGGGAGAGCGGTACGACGAGGAGAGCGGCCAGTGGCAGGAGCTGTACGGGAGAAAGATTGTCCTCACCTTTGGGCTGGACCTGTACGCCCCCCAGGGCTGCGGCGCGGCGGGCATCCAGGAGACCTTCGACCGGATGGCTGAGGCCTTGCAGCGGGAGGGACCTCCCGGCCTCACCCTCCAGGAGCTCTCCTGCGGAGAGACGGAATTTGACCAGGGGGCCGGCCTCTACCACCGGACGGTGGAGGCGGTATGCCGGGGCTACCTGTATGCGGTGGCCCAGGAGGGCGGCACCTTCCTGGACTTTATTGTGAGAGGAGAGAGCCGGATTTGAGTATGACGATCCATGAACGGCCTGGAGTATACTCCAGCTACGACGCCTCCACTGTGATCAGCGGCAGCGGCGGCGGCCGTACGGTGGGCCTGGTGGGACTGGTTACCGAGGGGGAGAGCGGCAAGCTGTATACCCTCAACCGCTACGAGGACGCGGTCACCCAGTTTGGTCAGGAGGAGAACCTGACCAAACTGGTGCAGGTGCTATTCCGCAACGGCGCGGCCAAGGTGGTGGCGGTACCGGTGAGCGGCCAGGAAAACTATCAGGGAGCCTTCGACCTGCTGGCGGTAGAGGAGGATATCTCTGTGGTAGTGTGCGACAGCACGGAACTGACCGTCCAGCAGGCTCTGCGGCAGAGCGTCTGCGACGCGTCCCAGGCCCGACGGGAGCGCATCGCCGTGGTGGGCGGCGCTCAGAGCGAGAATGTGGAGGCCCTGGTCCAGCGGGCGGAAGGGCTTAACAGCGAGCGGGTGGTGCTGGTGGCCCCCGGCGATGACACCGGCCTGGCCGCTGCTGCCGTGGCAGGGGCCATTGCCGGAGAGAGTGACCCCGCCATCCCTCTGGGCGGCGCGGAATTGAAGGGCCTGGAGGGGATGGAGGCCCGGTACGCCGACACCGAGATCGATACCCTGGTGCGGGGCGGCGTTACCCCCCTGGAAAATGTGAGCGGCGTGGTCAGCGTGGTGCGGGGCGTTACTACCCGTACCAAGACCGGAGAGGCGGAGGATGCCACCTGGCGGGAACTGACCACCATCCGCATTGTGGACGACGTGATTCCCACCATCCGCAACTCCCTGCGGGCCAAGTTCCGCAGGACCAAGAACACGGAGCAGACACGGGGAGCTATCCGCTCCCAGGTGGTGCTGGAGCTGGAGAACAAGCTGGCCAGGGAGATCATTACCGGCTACGATCAGGTGACGGTGGAGGCGGACACGGAAAATCCCACCGTCTGTCTGGTGGACTTTACCTTTACGGTGGCCCACGGCCTCAATCAGATCTGGCTCACCGCCCACATCACGGTATAAGGAGGCAACGGCATGAAGATTTCTGGTTTTCCCACCAGCAGCGACATCTACCTGGAGATCGACGGGAAGAAGGTGGCGGTGGTCCAGAGCTACACTGCCAAGACCACCCGCTCCAGCCAGAGCGTGGAGGCCTTCGGCGAGGAGGAGCCTGTGGCTACCATTCCCGGTCCGCGCACCCATGTGCTGGAGCTGACCCGGCTGTACGCCACCGATGAGGCCATCCGGGACGGCATCAACTTCCACGACCTGGAGGATTTCAGCCTGGTGATCTGCAAGCCGGACCGGAAGATCATCTACTCCGGCTGCCAGTGGAGCGCCATCGGCGAGACCGGCGCTCTGGGGGCCATGGTGGTGGAAAAGATCACGGTGGTGGCGGCCAAGCGGATCGAGACGGCGGTATGAGTGGGGGAGACTGCAAGATGGAGTCCCTGCTGAATCGAAAAGACCGGCTGACCCTGGAGGACGGCACCCAGCTGCGGCTGCTCTCCGCCCTGGAGGTGCTGGAGGCACGCCGGGAGGGGGAGGAACTGGCTCAGGGCGAAGGGGAGCGGGCTCTGTGCGCCAATGCCTGCCTGCTGGCCCGCGCCCTGGAGGAGAACGGCAAGCCCCTGTTCTCCTCCGGCCGGGCGGTGCTGGAACATCTCAGCGCCCGGGAGGTGGCAAACCTGGCCCGGCTGTGGGATGAGCTGGATCGGGCGGAAAATCCCTCCCCTGAGGATGGGGAGGAGGAGACCCAACCCATAAAAAAAGCCTGGAGCATACGCCTTATGAGCGCCTTCGCTGGCGTGTGCTCAAGACGTTTGGGGCTCTTCCAACGGAGGAACGGGCCCAAAAAATGAAGGCCAGAGACTACCTGTGGTGCGCCCTCAACCTGATGCTGGACCGGGAGGAAGTGCTGGAGCAGCTCTGTCCCTCCTGCCGGCAGAAGGCGGAGGAGGTGTGCTGCCCGGTATGCGGACAGCCGGCGGGGACCACCATGGGTGGACAGAACGCCTCCTTCGATCAGGAGCGGTTTGAACGGCTGATGCGGGGGGAGCAGGCATGATCGACTATATTGGACAGCTGCTGGAGCAGCAGCTGGAGCGGGAGGAAAGGGACGGGGTCTGGAAGACCGGCCCGGTGCGGGTCCCCCTCCCTGCTGTGGGAGAAGAAGAGGCTGGACAGAGCGGAGAGAACACAGAAGAAGCTGTCTTGTCCAGTCTGGAGGGCAGGGACGGGGCCGGTTTGGCTCTGACGGCGGGCGGTTCCGGAACTGTCACCGGCGGAGATATCCGCCGGTGGGCGGCGGGGTTAGACGTACTGGGTCAGGCCGGGGAGCGCCGGACGAATGGCGGGCCGGAGACTGACCGGGCCTGGACGGAGGCTGTCCGGGAGCTGGATCAGGCGGTACGGATCAGCCTGGCGGGCCTTCCGGTGGCGGAGCGGCAGACCCAAGTGGTGACATTGGAGCCGCCGGGCAGAGAACAGAACGGCGGTCAGGATGGGCTGCGGCGGCTGGACCGGCTGGTGCGGCGGGACGCACGAAGATTTGACGGGGGGTTTCAACTGCTGTGAGACTGGCGGCAATGCGCTATAAAAACTATGTATGGCCCCACAATCCCAGGGTGTATTCCATCTCCTATAAGCGGAAGGTGGGGGCCAGAGAGGTGCCCTTCGGCCACTATGCCCTACAGGATCTGGGCCCCTCCTACCGCATCATGCGAGGAGAAGGAGAGTTTGTGGGGGAGGGGGCCTACGACGAATTCAAAAAGTTGGCCACCGTCTTTTACAACCAGGGGCCAGGTATCCTGGTCCACCCGGTGTGGCAGACGGCGAACGCCTACTTTGTGGAGCTCTCCCTCAGTCAGGAACCCAGAGCGGACTATGTGAAGTACACCTTCACCTTCTGGGAGGAGTTCGGTGGGCACAGCACAGGTACCCGAGTGACCACCACCTCCGGCGGAACGACGGGAGGCACGGCCCAGACTGGTTCTACCGGCGAGCAGTGGTACACCGTGGTACGGGGGGACACCATGTGGGGGATCGCCCGGCGGTATGGGGTAGGTCTGAGTAATCTGATTGCCCTCAATCCCCAGATCAAAAATCCCAACCTGATCTACCCGGGGCAGAAAGTGCGGGTGGCGTGATGGAGGCCGTACTGCATTGCTGGGACGGAAGTCAGATTGCGCTGCCCCAGATAACGGAATGGAAGTTTCAGTATGGGCTGGGCACCCCCTGCGACAGCTTCGAGGTGCGCTGCCTGTGGGAGCCGGAGGAGGATCTGCTGGCGGAGACAGTCAGCTTTACCGCCGACGAGGGAGGTCAGCGGGTATTCACCGGCCTGGTGGACGAGTGTGAGCGGGGTTGGGATGAACAGGGCGGTTTTTTGACCATATCCGGTCGAGGTATGGCGGCCCGGCTGCTGGACAACGAGGCTCTGGGTATGGACTACCAGGTGGCCACCTGGCAGGACATCCTGCGGGACCATGTGACGCCCTACGGGCTGGAGGCGGCGCCGGGGGCCAAACTCACCGCCGTGCCCGGCTTTTCCGTGGCGGTGGGAAGCAGCGAGTGGCAGGTGGTCTATGAGTTCTGCCGATATTACGGCGGGATTACCCCCCGGTTTGACCGGCTGGGGCGGCTGGTGGTCACCCCTTGGGAGACAGGGGAGAAGCTGGTGCTGTCCGAGGACACGGGGGTGACCGCACTTACCCTGCGGGATCAGCGGTACGGTGTTCTGTCCCAGATCCTGGTGCGGGACAGAACCACCGGAGCGGTGCAGACGGTGGAAAACGAGGACTTCGCCCGGCGGGGCGGACGGTGCCGGAGGGTGCTTACCATGCCGGGGAAGAGCAGTTATCAGACCATGCGCTATTCCGGCAGCTATCAGCTGGAGCGGTCGGCGGAGGAACTGAGGCAGCTGGAGCTGGAATTGCCCGGGGCCTTTGTGACCTGGCCGGGGGAGTTGGTAGAGGTCCACCTGAACAAACCGGTGGGTCGGGGTACCTGGCGGGTAGCGGAAATGGTGAGCGGAATGGACGAAAAGGGAACCTACACCCGGCTGGTGCTGGGGGACCCGGCGGCATTGAAGTAGGAGGGAGACAAGATGTGGCTGGCACAGCAGCAGCGGCGTAGAAGAAAAGATGGAGGTTCTCAGGTGGGCACCGTTACCCTGGGGGGCGACCCGGCAGGGGTATGCCTGGACGGCGAGCGGCGTGACCTGCCGGTATTTGCCCCCGGCGGCTATGTATGGCGGCCAGCCCGGGGTGACCAGGTGCTGGTCCTCAAGACTGGTTCCGACGGTGAGGCCCCCTGCGTAGCGGGGGCACGGTGTGCCGAGGAGTACGGCGTGGCGGAAGGTGAGGTGCTGCTCTACAGCGGAGGCACCTCCATTCGCCTGGGCATGGACGGCACGGTGTCCGTGACCGGCAAACTGCTGGTCAACGGCAAGGAGGTCATGACAAGGGAGTGAGCAGATGGAACTGATGGTAAGGGACGGCGACTATGTGCCCGACGAGGGGGGCGGCTACCGGCGGGCGGAGGGCAGCCAGGAGCTGCTCCAGAGGGTGCTGTGGAAGCTATCCATCCCGCGGGGCAGCTTCCCCTTTCTGCCCAACCTGGGCAGCCAGCTCTACCAGCTGGGCCGCTGCAAGCCCGCCCAGCGACAGAACCTGGCCCAGCAATATGTGGCCCAGGCCCTGGAGGACGAGCCTGACCTGACGGTGACTGCCGTGAGCCTGAAGGAGGACGGCACCATGGAGGTGGCGCTGACCTGGCAGGGGGAGGAGCTGAAGCTGACGGTTGAGACGGGAGGGATTTGGTGAGATCCATTGACGAGATCTATGGAGAGATGACGGCCATCTTTGAGAAAGAGACGGGGATTGCTCTGGCCGGAGACGGAGATATGGCGGTGCGGCTGTACGCCGTGGCTGCCCAGATCTACGCCCTGTACATTCAGGCCGACTGGGTAAACCGCCAGTGCTTTCCCCAGAGTGCGGAGGGGGAATATCTGGACAAGCACGCCCAGCTGCGGGGCCTGGAACGCCGTGAGGCTGTGGCGGCGGAGGGGACAATTCGTTTCCAGACGGACAGTGCCGCCCAGGCTGATCTGACCATCCCGGCGGGGACGGTGTGTATGACGGCGGGGCTGATCCGTTTTGAGACCACCCAGGAGGTCATCCTCCAGGCCGGTGAAACCCAGGTGGATGCCCCGGCGGTAGCCCTGGAGCCGGGGACGGCGGGCAATGTGGCGGCAGGCGCCATCCGGGCCATGGCGGTGGCCCCGGTGGGGGTCAGCCGGTGTACCAATCCGGAGGGATTCTCCGGCGGCCTGGATGCGGAGGACGACGAGACCCTGCGGGCCAGAGTGCTGGAGACCTTCCAGCGGATGCCCAACGGCGCCAACGCCGCCTACTATGAGCAGAGCGCCATGTCCTTTCCTCAGGTGGCGGCTGCGGCGGTGGTGTCCCGGCCCAGAGGGGTGGGCTCGGTGGACGTGGTGGTGGCTACCTCCGCCGGAGTGCCCGATGAGGAACTGCTGGAGGAATTGCAGGCCTATTTTGAGGAGCGGCGGGAGATCGCCGTGGATGTGCAGGTGCGTGCCCCGGAAGTACAGAATGTGGATGTGACCGCTCAGATCCAGACAGCGGCCAACCGGGACGGGGAGACGGTGCGGCAGAATGTGGAGCAGGCCATTCGGAGCTGGTTTAATGGACAGCGACTGGGCCAGAACATCCTGCGGGCCAAGCTGGGCCAGCTGATTTATGAGGTGGACGGGGTGGAGAATTATACCCTCACCGCTCCAGCCGCCGATGTGACGGTGGAGCACGATGTGCTGCCCCAGCTGAATAGTGTCTCGGTTACCCGGACGGAGGGAACGGCATGAGCGGCTACGCGGAATATTTGAAGGACCTGCTGCGGCCCATGCGGGTCTACGAACTGGAGGGCACTGCCAACGGCGGGGAGCTGGAGGCCCAGGGTCAGGCGCTGGACGGTGTGGAAGCTGGTCTGGAGGAGATCCAGCGGGAGATGCTGCTCTCCACGGCGGAGGACCGGGGGCTGGAGGCTGTGGAGAGCCTGCTGACCCGGCGGCCGGTGACCGCCGATCTGGAAATGCGGCGGGCGGCCTTGGCCGCCCTGCTCCGCATCGGTGGAGACAGCTTCACTCTGGCGGCCATCAATGACAATCTGAAAGGCTGCGGCATCAATGCCCAGGCCAGAGAGACCGGAAAGGCGGGGACGGTGGAGGTTTACTTCCCTGATGTGCCCGGAATTCCCGATGGGTTTGAAGAATTGCGGGAGATCATTGAGAGCATTCTGCCCGCCCATTTGGGTGTAGAATATGTGTACTGGTATATCACCTGGGCACTGATGGAACAGAAGTTTTCCACTTGGGGCGAGATCGAGACTTTGGGACCCACCTGGGAGGAACTGGAGAAGATGGTGGAATAAAAGGCGGCCCGCACTGCGGGCCGCCGTTTGATACTTTAGGAAGTGGGAGAATCCTGGCAGATCAGATTGCCGTCGGCGTCATAGCCCTGGCACCAGGCCAGCCAGACCGCACCGCTGTCATCGGATGGGCCGGGGGCCAGGGTGGAGGGAGCGGCCCACACGCCGTCGGCCACCTGGGTAAAGGTAGGGGAGACGCCGCGGCTGTCTATGGCGGCCTGGGGATCGGCCCGCTCACTGGTACCCAGAGAGATCAGCTGGGCCTCCACCCGCACCACCCTGGGATCGGTGCAGATCACCACAGGGGTGGCCTCAAAGGCAAGGTCAATATCGGGTTGAGAGCCGAACAGATTGCAATAAATGGGATCTTCCAGCTGGGTGAGATCCAGCTGCCAAAAGGGAAGGGTGTCCGCAGGCCGCCACAGGAAACCGGCCAGCCGATCCAGGGTATAAAACTGCACGGTGTCCCCCTGGCGGCCCACAAACCACCAGGTGTTTTTTGGTACATAGTCACCCCGAATCTCCTGATATTGGATGGGGCCGGAGGCCAGGATGGTGTTATCTATCACATAGTGTTCCCGGTTCAGACGCTCACACGCGGCGGCGGAGGAGGGGAGGGGAGTATCCAGGGCTACCCAGACGGAGAGCAGTCCCAGGCACAGCAGCAGGCTGCTCAAGGCCCAGCGGATGCGGGGTAGGGTATAGTAGCGAAAATGGGTCATGAAAACGGCACCTCCTCCTCCAGCTCAATGCGGAGTATGATCTGGTCGCCGGGTTTGCCCAGGGTGATGGTGAACCATTGGGCGCCGGGGGTGGGATCGGCGATGGCGAGATACCCGCTGGCGGCCAGAGGCGAGGTAGATAAGGTAAAGCAATAGGCCTCCCCGGTGGCGCCGGTGGAATCGACCCAGGTATACGGTACCTCGTACAGTTCCAGATTGTCCAGCCACAGCTGCCAGTGGGAGACTGAGAGAGAGGCCTGGACCTCCAGCCGGGAGGGGAAATTCGGGTAGTCCGGTGTGCGGACCAGGGCTGCGTCGTGGGCGGAGATGGTGTAACCGCCTACCGTTCCGCCGCCGGAGGCGGAGCCGGAGACCACCAGGGTCTCATTGACTTGAGCGGGAAGGGTACAGGAGGGTGGAAGCAGAGAATTGTGGGCGAACAGGCCGGTCTGGTGCAGGCCGCTGGCCACGGTGCTGACCAGAATGAGCATGATGCCCAGCACGGTGAACAGGGCGGTCAGGCCGGGAAACAGGGGGATGTGGCAGCGGTCCAGCTCATGGCCGATCTGATAGGGATCTCCCATAGCCTCCACCGCCCGGCGGGCGGCCACCTCAGGTTCGATGCCCTGTTCCTCCAGTGCGGCGGCGTGATCCTCCAGGTGAGCGGTCAGCTCTTCCCGGGCCAGACGTTTTGCCAGCGGCAGTCGGATGACAGAACACACCTGGTCGCAGAATTGTTCAAATGGCTGGCACAAGGCGGATTCACCTCATTCCCTGTCTTTGGTGGGATCATAGGAGCAGACCAGATTGCCGTCGGCGTCATAGCCCTGGCAGAAGGCCACGAGATAGCCGCTGCTCTTGGGGGATGCCCAGGGGATCAGGACATAGGGGGAGGGACCTACCCATACTCCGTCTCCCGCCTTGGTGAAGGTGGGGGAGACTCCGCGCTGGGCGATGGCGGCCTGTGGATTGGCCCAGTCCTCCTCTGACAGGGCAACCAGTTGGGCCTCCACCCGCACCACGGCGGGGTCCGCACAGAGGAGGATGGGAATGACCTTTGAGGCATCCATACCAGAGAAGCCATCCAGGGAGGTCAGCTGAAAGACATCAAAGGTACATCCGATGGGTTGATCCTGGAGGGAGAGCTGATAGGAACGGCCACGGGTAGCGCGGTCCAATGGGCGCCACAGGAACCCGGCCAGCCGCTCCAGCACCTGGAGCTGAAAGCGATCGCCGCTGCGGCGTATGAACCACCAGCAGTCCCGGTCGGTATAATCACTTTTGATGATGATCCCTTCCTCCGTCATATCGATGGGGCCGGAGGCCACGATCTCGCCGCCGGAGCTGTAGTTTTCCCGATCTATCCGGGCGCAGATGGCGGCCGGGGAGGGGAGCGGGGCATCCAGTGAAAGCCACAGGAAGAAGAGACAGAACAGAGCGGCTATGATACTCAGAACCAGCAGGAGGCGGGGCAGGATGTAATAGCGAAAGTGTTTCATGCCGGAGGCACCTCCTCATCCAGAGTGATTTCCAGGGTGCATTGATCGCCGGGCCTGCCCAGAGTGACGGAGAACCAGCTGCAGCCGGGGGTGGGGTCCTCCAGAACCAGATACCAGTTTTGAGCCAGAAGGGTGGAGGCCATGGGGCAACAGGAGACCGTACCGGAGGCGCCGTCGGAGTCGGTCCAGACGGCGGGGACGGAGGGGGTCAGGTGGTCCAGCCAGGGCTGCCAGTGGGAGACGGTGACGGCGGTCTGGATTTCCAGCATGGAGGGGCGGAATTTGGTGCTGGGGCGGTAGACCAGAGCGGCGTCTTTGGCCTGGATGGTATAGCCCCCCACATGGCCGCTGCCCCGGGCATCTCCCTCGCAGAGCAGGTCTCCATCGTCCCAGCCGGGCAGGGTGGGGGCGGGCAGCAGCACGGTTTCATAGCGGAAGAAACCAGTCTGATGCAGAACGCTGGCGCAGAAGCCGATGAGAAAGAGGGCGCAGGCGCACAGGGCAAAGATTTTGGACAGCCGGGGGAGCAGAGGGCTGTGACAGCGGTCCAGCTGGCGGCCGATCTCCTGTGGGTCTCCCATGGCTTGCACTGCCTGGACTGCGGCCTCCTCAGCAGAGATCCCTTTTTCCTCCAGAGCAGCGGCGTGGTCCTCCAGGTGGGCGGTCAGTTCCTCACGGGCCAGACGCTGGGCGGGGGGCCAACGGATAGATGCACACACCTGATCGCAGAAACTATCAAAGGTTTTGGAGGACATACACTCACCTCAGTTCATAACGAGTCGTCCAGGATTCCGGTTCAGGGGACTGGTAGATCAGCCTTCCGTCGGCGTCGTAGTCACGGAGGCGGATACGGTCCATATAATAGGCGGGGAGCAGGTTCCCGGTGAGCTGAAACCAGAAGCAGCCGTCTGCCACCGGGCCCTGGCGGAGGGTATTCAGGCCATAGACTCTGCCGGCGTCCGACTCAGAGACCAACACCGGGTACTCCACCTCCACCTGGACAATGTCCGGGTCACCGGCCAGCACCAGAACAGCCCCCCAACTGTAGGGTGTGACGGCACTCAGCGGTTGTTCCGGGTCCCGGTAAAGGGACACAAGCGTGCCGGAATCCCAGAGCAGCCCTTCCCGGGACAGACCACACCAGGCGTACCAGTTTCCCATGCGCAGCAGGTACTGGCGGTCATAGAGAGGGCCGGACCCCAGATCCGCCACCACCTGGCCGTCCTCCCAGTAATACCGGGTCTGGGTGGCCCGCAGGGCCTGTTCAGCGGTAAGTATGGGGAAATCCAGGGTGACGGCCAGGAAAACCAGAGTAAGCAGCAGGACTACGGCGTCCCGCAGGATGCGCCATTTGCGGCCTCGCCGGGAGATGGAACGTTCAGCCATCTGCTTCGCCTCCCTTCAGCGGAACGGTGAGGGAGAGGCGGACTTCTCCATAGCGGTCGAAGCGGAAGGTCAACTGGGAGGCTGCCGGGTCCACATTGGTGACGGTGAGGCAGTAGTGAGTGGCAAAGGGGAAATCACCCATGGGGGTGCTGACCTGCACTCTGGAAAAGACGGTTTCGTCCAGAGCCTGCCACTCCCGGGTGGAGGAATAGCGGTTGCCCACATCGTCCTCCGCCCATAAGTCATAGCCAAAGGCGGGACAGCGCAGCCAGGGATTGGATTGCGTTACCTGGAGGATACACTCCACATAGCGGGCGCCGGAGTAGTTCTCAATGCCGACCTGTTTTATGGTGTAGGTATAGGGCGGGTCCTGATAGACAGCATTGGTCTCATAGTGAGCCACCAAATTGTCCGGGTGGACATTCCGCTCAAAGTAGAGGGCGGGATCGCTGCTGACAGAATCGGGCTTTCCGGTCAGGTTCTCCAAGGTGCCGGGCAGGTGGAACAGGCAAAATATTATAATGATGGCCGACAAGAGCCACACCACCGCTTGAAACCAGATCTGGAACCACCCCAGCAGGGGACTGTGGCTCTCATTCAGAGCCCGGCCCAGCTCCTCCGGGTCACCCATAGCCAGGACAGCCGCCTCTTCGGCCTCCTCCGGGGTCAGGTCGGGGCGGGCCTCCAGCAGGGCGTCCCGGTGGTCCTCCAGGTGGGCGGTGAGTTCGGCGGTGATGGCGTCGTGGTCGGGAGAGAAGCGGACAAAGGCACACACCTGTCTGCAAAATGTCTCGCAGCGATTGGAGGCCATACACTCACCTCAATTCATAATGGGTGGCCCAGGATTCCGGTATAGGGGATTGGTAGCGCAAGGCTCCGGCGGCGTCGTAGCCCTTGACCTGGAGATCCTCCGGAAAGACAAAGCCGGGACCTGACGTATAGGAAATCAGGAAGCAGTTCTCCGTGCTCTGGGTCTGGCTGGCGGAGAGCAGGGTGTAGCCCTGTTTTGTTTCGGCAGAAATAGGGAACGTGATCTCCACCTGAGTGATCTCTGGGTCGTTGGAGATTACCAGTACAATCCCGTTATCCTGATTGCTGACGATGAGGGGAACTAGGGGAAGATCCGGATCATTTTCCACAGCGCCCAGTTCACCGGTCTGCCAGAACAACAGAAGGCGGCGGTTGATTCCGCACCAGGCGTACCAGTCCCCGTGGCGGAGAATGTAGTAGCGGTCGTACTGGCCGATCTTGACTTTGTTGGCCTCCCGGGAATAGTCCAGGGTAGTGATGACCTCCCCGGGGCCGAAGAAATAGCGGTCCTGGGTGGTCTCCAGGGCCTGTTCGGCGGTGAGGATGGGAAAGTCCAGCCGGAGTACCAGCACCACCAGGACTATTGCCAGCAGCAGGGCGTCCCGGAGGATGCGGCGCTTCCGCTGGGCGGGGGTGACGGAGCATCTGGCCATGTCAGTCCCCTCCTTTCAGCGGCAGGGTCAGAGAGATGGCGTTCTCCCCGAACCGGTCAAAGTGGAGGGTGATGGAGGTTGCCTCCGGATGGATACCGCCTACCCACAGATCGTAGTAGGAGGCGAAGGGATAGACGGCGGTGGGATTGCCGGAGGAATCCCCGGCGGAGGTGGGCAGCTGGTACAGCACCTGCTCACCTCTGGAGGGGTAGCGGTTGCCCAGATCGTCCTCGGCCCACAGCCATTCCCGGAATTCCGGCCCCCGCTGCCAGGGGTTGGAGTGGGTCACCTTCAGCAGATAGCTCAGATGCAGGGCCTCGTCACGGTATACGCTGGTCTCCGAGTGTGTGACAACCGCCCGCTGGATGGAGAAGGTGTAGCCCTCATACTGCCAAACAGCCCCAGGGATGAAATCGGCCACCACGTCGTACTCGTCATAATGCTCCAGAAGATAGCCCATCCCCACACCGTCGTAACTGGGGGGCGCGATCAGGTTAGTGACCGTCTCTTTTGCCTGGGGTAGGGCGAAGAGCAGGATGAGGATGGCCAGAGTCCACACCACCCGGCGGAACCAGATCTGAAACCAGCCCAACAGGGGATGATGGATTTGATCCAGCCAGCGGCCCAGTTCTTCCGGGTCTCCCATGGCCCGGACGGCCCTGGACTCGGCGTCCCGCAGGGTCATGTTGGGATAGGCCTCCAGCAGGGCGTCCCGGTGCTCCTCCATGTGGCCGGCCAGCTCTGCGGAAATGGCGTCGTGGTCGGGAGAGAACCGGACGAAGGAACATACCTGACCGCAGAATTGGTCTATGGTGAGCCGGGGGCCGCCGGGGGCGTCCATCAGGCCATGGCCGGGGCGGACCCGGCCAGCACCGCGTTCACCGCCTGGGAGAAGGTGGTCCACTCCTTCTTCTTCTCATCCAGCAGCCGAAAGCCCTTTTTTGTGATGTGGTAATACTTGCGGGTGCGGCCGGTGGGGGCCTCCTTCTCGTAGGACTGGACCGCCCCCTCCTTCTCCAGGGTGTGGAGAATGGGGTAGAGGGTGCCCTCCTTCATGGAGAAGGTGTTGTCGCTCTTGGCCTCCAGCTCGGCGATCATCTGGTAGCCGTACTTGTCCTCTCCGGACAGGAGAGAGAGTACCAGCAGGGTGGTGCTGCCAGACAGCAGGGATTTATCCGCTTTCATGGGAAACCTCCTTTCAGATCAAAAACAATACCTCGGGTTTCTAGGTATATTATACCTAGAAACCCGAGGTATGTCAACAGAGGTTTTATTTCATACGGCTGCGGAGGGGCCGGCCAGACAAAAAGCGGTCCAGATTGTCCAAAAACAGGGCCTGGAGCTGATCCAGGGTGACCTGCATATGGTTGTAGCCTCCGGCGGTGTGGGGGGTGATGAGGGCCCGGGGAGCGCTCCAGAGAGGGTGATCCGGAGGGAGGGGCTCCGGGTCGGTGACATCCAGTCCCGCCCCCAGCAGATGCCCCTGGGACAGGACTTCCGCCAGGGCGGCACAGTCGATGGCAGAGCCCCGGCCGGCGTTGAGCAGCACGGCGTCCGGCTTCATGAGCAGCAGGCGGCGGCGGTCCATGAGTCCGGCGGTATCCCTGTTGTGGGGGAGAACCAGAGCCACCACGTCGGCCTGGGGGAGCAGGCTGTCGATGGCGGACAGGGGGAAAGTCTGGTCGAAGTCCTCCACGGGAGCGTCGGAGCGGTGGAGGCCCATGACGGTTTTGGCCCCGAAAGCCCGGCACAGACGGGCAAAGTGGCGGCCAATGTCGCCGGTACCCCCCACCAGAACGGTCTGCCCCCGCGGGGAGTGGACGTGGCCTAAATCGGCCCAGATGTGGTCGTTTTGCTGGTCCCGGTAGGCGGGCAGCCGCTTGTAGATAGCCAGCAGCATGGCCAGCAGATGCTCGGAGACGGCGTGGCCGTAGGCTCCGGCGGCGCAGGTGAGGACCACGCCCTCGGGCAGGATACCGGGGACCAGGTAGGGGTCCACACCAGCGTTCCAACTCTGGACCCATTTCAGCCGGGGGAAGGTTTTGAGATCTGCCGGGGGAACGAAACCCATGAGGATGGTGGTGCGTTCCCGCCAGTCCTGGGGGATGGCCGCCGCCCCCCGGCGGTCACTGGTGGGGAGAAAGAGGTGCTCCTCGTTGGGAGCGGCAGCGCGGAAGCGGTCCTGCTCTTCCGGGGTGAGGGGGAGCAGGTGGAGAATGGTTTCCATAGGATAAGCCTCCAGATATGGATAATGTAGAAAAGAGGGCTGGTTGGAAAACCAGCCCTCTTAAGCAATTACTTAATGGTAATGAGCAGCTCGCCGGCCTTGACGGAGCCGCCAGACCCACGCAGGCAGGCCTGCGTGGGGCCCCATGAGAAATTTCATTTCGTATCGCGGGGCGGAAGTGAATCCCGCCCCGCTCCGCCGCAAAAGCGGCGGTTCGCTGTGCTCGCAGGAAGGCGGCGGGGTGTTGAAAAACGAAGAAAACCGGTCTTACTTAATGGTAATGAGCAGTTCGCCGGCCTTGACGGAGCCGCCTTCCTTGATGAGTACCTCGTCCACGGTACCCGCCATGCGGGCCACCACGGAGGTCTCCATCTTCATGGCCTCGATGACGGCCAGGACCTGGTTCTCCTCCACCTTGTCGCCGGGCTTGACGTTTACCTTGGACACCATGCCGGGGATAGAGGCGCCCACCTGGCTCTTGTCGGAGGGATCGGCCAGATTGACCTTGCGGGCCTGCGCGGTAGCGCTCTTGTCGGGCACGGCCACCTCGCGGCGCATACCATTGAGCTCGAACTGCACGTTGCGGGTGCCGTCCTCGTTCAGGTCGCCCAGACCCATATACTTGATGACCAGGGTCTTGCCGTCCTCGATGTTGATCTTGTTGGTCTCGCCCAGGGCCATGCCGTTGAAGAACACATGGCTGCCCATGCGCATGATATAACCGTACTCCTGACGGTGACGGTAGAAGTCCTCCACCACCTTGGGATAGAGGCACCAGGAGATGACATTGTGGTCGGAGGCGTCGGGATAGAACTTGCGGACCTCCTCCCGTGCCTTCTCAAAGTCGATGGGCTCCAGCAGCTCGCCGGGGCGGCAGGTGATGGGCTTCTCGCCCTTGAGGACCACCTTCTGCAGGTCCTCGGGGAAGCCCCAGGCGGGCTGACCCATCATGCCCTTGAAGTAGCTGACCACGGAGTCGGGGAAGGTGAGGGCCTCGCCCCGCTCCACGATGTTCTCGGGAGTCAGATCGTTCTGCACCATGAAGATGGCCAGGTCGCCCACCATCTTGGAGGAGGGGGTCACCTTCACGATGTCGCCCAGCATATGGTTGACGGTCTTGTACATCTCCTTGACCGCCTCGAACTGGTGGCCCAGACCAATGCTCTCCACCTGGCTCTTCAGGTTGGTGTACTGGCCGCCAGGCATCTCGTAGCGGTAGATGTCGGTGGAGGGGTTCTTGATGCCCGCCTCAAACTTGCTGTAGCGCAGGCGCACGTCGGCCCAGTAGTCGGACAGCTTCTGCAGCTTGTCGCTGTCCAGGCCGGTGTCCCGCTCCTGGCCGTGGAGGGCGGCCACCACCGCGTTCATGGAGGGCTGGCTGGTCATGGAGGACATGGAGTCGATGGCGCAGTCCACAATATCCACGCCGGCCTCGGCGGCCATCAGATAGGCGGCCACCTGGTTGCCGGAGGTGTCGTGAGTGTGCAGGTGGATGGGCAGGCCGATCTCCTGCTTCAGGGTGGACACCAGCTTCTTGGCGGCGTAGGGTTTCAGCAGGCCGGACATATCCTTGATGCACAGCAGGTGTGCACCACGCTTCTCCAGCTCCTTGGCCATGTTGACGTAGTACTCCAGGGTGTACTTGTCCCGCTTGGGGTCCAGGATGTCGCCGGTGTAGCAGATGGTGGCCTCGCACAGCTTGCCCTGCTTGAGGACCTCGTCCATGGCCACTTCCATACCGGGAATCCAGTTCAGAGAGTCGAAGATACGGAACACATCAATGCCGCCGATGGCGGCCTCCTTGATAAAGGCGCGGATCAGGTTGTCGGGGTAGTTGGTGTAACCCACGGCGTTGGCACCCCGCAGCAGCATCTGGAAGGGGATGTTGGGGATTTTCTCCCGCAGCAGCCGCAAACGCTCCCAGGGGGACTCGTGGAGGAACCGGTAGGCTACGTCGAAGGTGGCGCCGCCCCACATCTCCAGGGAGAAGCAGTCGTTGAGGATTTCGGCAGTACCCTCGGAGGCCTTCAGCATATCGCGGGTACGCACCCGGGTGGACAGCAGGGACTGATGGGCGTCCCGCATGGTGGTGTCGGTGATGAGCAGCTTCTTCTGATCCAGCACCCAGTCCCGCACAGCCTCGGGGCCCTTGCTGTCCAGCAGCTGCTTCAGGCCGGTACACTTGGGCGGGGTGTTCTCGTAGGGCGGGAAACGGGGAATGTCATGCTGAGGACGCTCGGCAGAGGGGGAGTCCACCTGGATCTGGGCGATATATTTGAGGATCTTGGTGGCACGGTCCCGTCCGGTGTCGATGTCGAAGAGCTCGGGAGTCTCGTCGATAAACTTGGTGTGGCACTGGCCGGCCTGGAAGGTGGGGTGGGCCAGAATGTTGGTGACGAAGGGGATGTTGGTTTTGACGCCGCGGACGTGCTCCTCGCTGATGGCACGCATGGCCTTGCGGCACACGCCCTCGAAGGTGTTGTCCCAGGAGGTGACCTTTACCAGCAGGGAGTCATAGTAGGGAGAGATCTCAGCGCCGGTGTAGGCGTTGCCGCCGTCCAGACGGACGCCGAAGCCGCCGCCGGAGCGGTAGGCGGTGATCTTGCCGGTGTCGGGGGCGAAGTTATTGGCCGGATCCTCGGTGGTCACCCGGCACTGAAGGGCATAGCCGTTCATGTGGACGGCATCCTGAGAGGGGATGCCGATCTCAGGGGTGGACAGGGGGTGACCCTCGGCAATGAGGATCTGGGCCCGCACCAGGTCCACACCGGTGACCATCTCGGTGACGGTGTGCTCCACCTGGATACGGGGGTTCATCTCGATGAAGTAGTGGTTGCCCTCCTTATCTACCAGGAACTCCACGGTGCCGGCGGAGACATAGCCCACGTGCTTGGCCACCTTGACGGCATCCTCGTACAGCTTCTGACGGGTAGCTTCGGGCACGCTGAAGGCGGGAGCGAACTCCACCACCTTCTGATAGCGGCGCTGCAGGGAGCAGTCGCGCTCACCCAGGTGTACCACATTGCCGTGCTTGTCGCCCAGGATCTGTACCTCGATGTGCTTGGGCTCCACCAGGTACTTCTCAATGAAGATGTCCTCGTTGCCGAAAGCCTTCTTGGCCTCGCTCTTCACCAGATTGAAGGCGGGGATAACTTCGTCCGGGTTGTCGCAGCGGCGCATACCGCGGCCGCCACCGCCGCCGGCTGCCTTCAGAATGATGGGGAAGCCGTAGGAGATGGCCTTCTCCAGGGCCTCTTCTCCGCTTTTCAGGGGTTCAGAGGAGCCGGGGATGGTGGGCACGTTGCAGGCCTTGGCAATGGCCTTGGCCGTCAGCTTGTCGCCCATCTGAGCCAGAATCTTGGAGGAGGGGCCGATGAAGGTGATGCCGGCATCCTCGCAGGCCTTGGCAAAGTCGGCATTCTCACTCAGGAAGCCATAGCCGGGGTGGATGGCGTCCACGTTGCGGCGCTTGGCCAGGTCAATGATGGAGGGGATGTCCAGATAGGCCCCCAGGGGGGACTTGTTCTCGCCGATGAGATAGGCCTCGTCCGCCTTGGTGCGGAAAAGGGCGAAGGTGTCCTCGTTGGAATACATGGCCACCGTGTGCAGGCCCAGATCGTAGCAGGCCCGGAATACCCGGATGGCGATTTCGCCCCGGTTTGCCACCAGGACTTTGTTGAACTTACATTCCGCCATACTGTCCGTCCTTTCTAACAAAAATCTCTTACTGTGCAAGCAATCCCCGGTCACTCCTTCGTGCCCGGGGCTGAGGGCCCGGTCCTTTCCGGGCATATTCCCTATGATATTATACCAGTAGTGACATTATATCTTATACGCTAAAGTATTTGCAATCGTTTTTCTTTAAAATTGCAAATCTTGGCGGGAACTACAGGAATCTTCCCGGCCGCTTGTCGGGAAATAGGAAATATGCTACACTCAGTTTGTCGAAAAGCGGTTTCGACAAACTGAGTGCCTTTTTAAAACTTCTGAGAAGTTTTAAAAAGTTTTGACTGGACGCGAAAGGACACCCTGATGGTTTCCTTTCACACTATCTTTCCTTCCGAAAATGGAAGCCTGGAAACTTTTTATGCAAAAATGGTATAGAATGATGCAAAAGAGGTGAGATCATGTCGCTGACACTAAAGACCGGCGTGGAGGCCCTGCCTGGGGTGGGTCCTGCGCGGGCCAAAGCTCTGGCCCGTCTGGGGCTGACTACCGTGGGTGATCTGCTGGGCTACTATCCCCGGGACTACGAGGACCGGCGGAAGAGTGCCTCCATTGCCTCGGCGCCGGCGGATGTGCCGGTATGCCTCACTCTGATGGTGGCCGAGCCGCCCCGACTCTCCCGTATCCGAAAGGGGCTGGAGCTGGTGAAGGTGCGCCTGGTGGATGACACCGGCAGCCTCACCGCCACCTTTTTTAACCAGGCCTATTTGAAGGATGCCCTGCGGACGGGGGAAACTTACGTCTGCTTCGGCAAGGTGGAAGGCGAGGGCGGCCGGCGGCAGATGACCAACCCGGTGTGCGAGCGGGTGGACAAGGTGCGCTTTACCGGCCGCATTTTGCCGGTATATTCCCTGACCCACGGGGTGTCCAACAACCTGCTGGCGGGGCTCACCCTCCGGTGCGCGGAGGAATGTGCCGGCCAGGTGGAGGAGAGCCTGCCCCATGACCTGCGGCAGGCCCACCAGCTGGCCGAGGCCGAGTTTGCCGTCCGCAACGTCCACTTCCCTGCCGATGAGGATGCCCTGGCGGTGGCCCGACGGCGGCTCATCTTTGAGGAGCTGTTCTATCTCACCTGCGGCATGGCTCTGCTGCGTACCCGCCGGGACAAGGCGGCAGGGCTGCCCTTTGAACAGTTCCCAGAGGAGGACTTCCTAAATCTGCTCCCCTTCTCTCTCACTGGGGCACAGCGGCGGGTGATTGGGGAGATGACTGCCGATCTCACCTCCGGCGCTCCCATGAACCGGCTGGTCCAGGGCGACGTGGGTTCGGGTAAGACCATGCTGGCAGCCTACGGGGCCTGGTTGGCGGCGAAAAACGGGTACCAGTGCGCCCTGATGGCCCCCACCGAGCTGCTGGCCGAGCAGCACTACCGCTCCCTGGCCCCTTTGCTGGAGAAGGCCGGTATGCGGGTGGGGCTGCTCACGGGTGCGGTGAAGGGCAAGGCCCGCAAGACGGTGTATGCCGCCCTGGAGAGCGGCGAGCTGGATCTGGCTATCGGCACCCACGCCCTTTTGAGTGAGGGAGTGACCTTTGCAAAGCTGGGGCTGGTGGTCACCGACGAGCAGCACCGCTTTGGCGTGGGCCAGCGGGCGGCCCTGGCGGCCAAGGCCAACGGTACCCCCCACGTGCTGGTCATGTCGGCCACACCTATTCCACGCACCCTGGCCCTCATCATCTACGGCGATCTGGATGTGTCGGTGGTGGATGAATTGCCCCCCGGTCGTTCCCCGGTGGAGACCTATGTGGTGGGGGAGGACAAGCGGCAGCGGATGTACAACTTTGTCCGCAAGCTGGTGGGAGAGGGCCGTCAGGTCTATATGGTCTGCCCTGCTGTGGAGGAAGGAGAGGCTGACGGAGAGGAGCCGGGTCCCGGCGGCCCGGCGGCTGACCTGAAGGCCGCTGTCACCTATGCCCAGACCCTCCAGACCCAGGTCTTTCCCGACCTGCGAGTGGGCCTGGTCCACGGCAAGATGAAGAGCAAGGAGAAGGACGCGGTCATGACCGCCTTTGCCGCCGGGGAACTGGATGTGCTGGTATCCACCACCGTCATCGAGGTGGGGGTGGACGTGCCCAACGCTGCCCTGATGATCGTGGAGAACGCCGACCGCTTCGGCCTTTCCCAGCTTCATCAGCTGCGGGGCCGGGTGGGCCGTGGCAAGCACCAGTCCTACTGCGTGCTGGTGACCTCCACCCGCAGCCAGGACAGCCGGGAGCGGCTGCGGGTCTTGT
The DNA here is from genome assembly GCF_002159225.1 of Flavonifractor sp. An91. Taxonomy (NCBI): domain Bacteria; kingdom Bacillati; phylum Bacillota; class Clostridia; order Eubacteriales; family Oscillospiraceae; genus Flavonifractor; species Flavonifractor sp. An91. The sequence continues at coordinate 70,651 of NZ_NFHA01000013.1, forward strand.
CAAAAACCAACGATGGGTTTAAAATCGCGGAGGAGGATCTGCGCCTTCGGGGCCCCGGCGACTTTTTCGGCTCCCGGCAGCACGGCCTGCCTCAGTTGGGCATTGCCGATCTGGCGGGGGATATGCGGGTGCTGAAGGAGGCACAGACTGCCGCCGAGGAACTGCTCCGCTCCGACCCCGGCCTGACTCTGCCGGAGCACGCCGGACTGCTGGGGCGGGTGAAACGTCTTTTTGCCGAGCAGGGGGACGTATTTAACTAAGAGAAAAGGACAGAAACTGTTTTATGGATCGTATGGAAGAGACCAAGGGCCTGCGGGCCCGAACCGATATCCACTTCAACTGCTGCCAGTCGGTGCTGGTGCCCTTTGCCGACCAGTGCGGACTGAGCAAGGAGGCAGCCTACCAACTGGGAGCCCACTTTGGTGCCGGTATGAAGCACGGCGCCACCTGCGGCGCGATAACCGGGGCCCTGATGGCCCTGGGTATGGCGGGGGCCGACAACAACGCCGCCCTGGACCTGATGTGCCGGTTCCGGGAGCACAATCAGGCTCTGGACTGTACTACTCTGCTACAGCTGGCTGCAGAGCGGGGCGAAGAGCGCAAGTGCCACTGCGACCGGATGGTGTATGAGGCGGTGGAACTGCTGGAGGAGCAGCTGGAGCGGAAGTAAGCGTGAAAAAGGGGCCCGGCCTGTCAAACAGGCCGGGCCCCTTTTTGCGGTTCAGTTCAGAGTGAGCGTGATGGGCGTGTCCAAAGTGGAGGTGTGGTAATCCAGGATCTCCAAATCCACCTGGTCGAAGGGATAATCTTTCAGGGGAACGGACTCCTCAAAGACTCCCTCCAGCTCCCTCCCGTTCTCATCCATGACGATAGTGTGGGATGCCATACTGAAGTGGTGCTCGCTTCCGTCGGGAGCGCGGTAGATGGGGCCTACCACCTGGCGGAACACCATGCCGTCTGCCAGGGTGGGGGTCCGGAAGGTGAGGGTTGGAATGCCGTCTGTTTCCTCAATTCGAGCCAGAGTGATGCCGTCGGGCAGAGGATCAGTCCGGCCAGTGGCCAGATCTACCGTGACCCAGTGTTCCTCCTTGTCCTGCCAGATGGCTCCTTCGATGTGAAGGGTCAGGTGCTGGGCATCCTCAAAATAGCTGCTCTCAAAGCGGTAGGAGGTGACCCGGGGGGTGCCGCCATCGCCGTGAGCGATCAGCCCCTGAGGCCGGTCATAGCGCACGCCCTTGTCGTCCTCCAGCCAGCAGGTCAGGCTGTTGATTTGGGCGGTGTTGGCCTCGTCCTCCTGGATGTCCACCCGGACGTGGGTGGGGTAGATCTCCAGCCCCACTACTTTCAGCTGTTGGCCGTCCAGGGTAAAGGGTTGGTCCAGGGTGATCTGACTGCCCTGGCTGGTAAAGTTGGGGTCGAACTGTAGGGTGAAGGAGAAAATGGCCACCGCATCGGGATCAGCGGGTGGATCGTCCCACAGGCCGGAATCTTCCGATGGAACAGCGGCTTCGGTGTCGTCCGCCGCCCACACCTTATAGTCCAGGATCAGGGTATCGGGTACGTCCTCCTCCTGAAAGTCGATGGAGATCCGTCGCAGCTCCTTCGGATCGCTGGGGGTCTGGGGGAAGGAGAGGCTGGCATGGGCTTGCTGGCCGTCGGCCATTCGGATATCCCCGGAGCCGTCCAGCTGGGAATAGCGGTCACTGCTCAGGGAGAAGAAGACATTGACCTGCTTCTGGTCCACAATGAGATATTCCACCTTCATGGTCACGTCGCCGTCGGTCTGGCTCTGCACCACCCGCTGGACATATTCGTGCTCAATGGCGGCCTTCAGGCTGGGAGAAAAGGCCACGGCGGCGGTAAGCTCCTTCAGGATGGGGATGTTGGAGCAGGCCAGGGCGAAGGGAGTTACCAGGTTGACCAGCAGCACAAAGACGGCAAACATGGCGGCCACACTGCCGGCGGGGGCAGCGATCCAGCGGCTCAGCCGGCGCCGCCGGTATCTGGCTCTGGCCCGGGGCAGGGCAGACTCCAGCCCGGAGGGCGTCTGCTCCAGCTCATCCAGGAGCAGGCGGTATTCTTCCATACGGTCCATGGTTCAAGCCTCCTCGCTTAATTCCAGTTTCAGCAGGGACAGGGCTTTGCGCTGCCGGGTGGAGACGGTGCCGGTTGGGATCTCCAGGGCCTCCGCTGTCTCCGCCAGGGTGAGACCCTGGAAGTAGCGCAGGATGATGACTGCCCGCAAATCCCGAGGCAGGCGGCGGATGGCCTCCTTTAGCGGCAGATTGTCATAGGTCTCCGCTGCGGTCTCGGGCAGCTCCTCCACCGCCAGCTCCCGCTTGCGGCGTCGGAGTTCAGCGTTGCAGGCGTTGATGAGAATGCGGGTGAGCCAGGTATTGAAGTGTTCCGGCTGGCGCAGCCGCTTATGATGCAGCAGCCCCAGATAGATGGCCTCGTCTACCGCGTCCAGGGCATAGGCCTCGCTGCCCAGGTAGAGATAGGCGGTGCGGTACAGTCTGGCCTTAAGTGCCTCGGTACGGGTCGCAAATTCCTGTTCGGTCAAGGGTGGCGCCCCCCTTTCTGCCTATTAGAGTATTTGGCGGGCCCTTTTCATTGCGTGGCGCGAAAAAAACAGCCGCGCCGCAAAGTATTGCTGCGGCGCGGCTGTTGTCATGCGTTTGCAAGGGTCTGGGCGTTTTCCATATAGCGGCGGACCACATAGCACAATTCCCCTTGGGGCAGCGTCTCCACCGGGACGCCGTTCAGATCGGTGAGGGGACAGATCCGGGCGCCAAGGGCGGCGGCTACGCTGTCCAGGGCGGTCTGCTCCTCCGGAGTGACGGCCCCTGACTGGATGAGGCCTTCTGTCTGCTCCAGCTCGGAGAACATATTCCACAGGATCACCAGCCGTTTCCGGCGGTATTCGGCCTCCTCGGGGGCCTGATGGTCGGTGTACTGGGCAGCTTCATGATAGACCATATGGAACTGGGAGAGCAGTTCGCTGAACAGGGCGGGGTCCACCGGCTGGCGCAGGCTGCGGCGGATGACCTCCCAGTAGTAGGCCTGGAGTCGGTAGAGCTCCTGGAAGTTCCGGCGGAACTGGGGTTCCTTCCGGTTGGGCAGCAGGAAGGTGTTGACCACCAGCACCAGCGCCACTGCCATACCCAGATACATGAGCCGCAGGCCGATGGCTTCGGTCTCCTGTACCGTTAAAGTGGCCATGGTGAGAGCAAAGGAGGTGGAGAAAATGGGATGGACCCAGGTGCCTGGGGTGCAGCAGTACATCAGGGAGATCATAATGAGGGAGAACACAAAGATACCTGGTAGGCCGGGCAGCCAGGGATACACCAGATGGACAATGACACAGCCGATGGCTGTGCCCACGGGGCGGGTGACCATCCGGTGGGCGCTCTCCTCATAGCTGGGCTGGAGGAGCAGGAAGGCATGGAGAGGGAACCAGTAGGTGTGCTCAAACTCCCACAGGAAGCTGACGGTGGTGCTGATGGTCATAACCACCGCAAGACGCAGAGCGAAGCGAAACTCAAACCGGGCGGGGGAGAACCGCTGGCACAGGCTGCTCCAGGCCGCCCGCCAAGGCACCTTGCGGAAAAAGGGGTCGTGCTGGGCGTGGAAGGACTCCCGGCACAGGAGCAGCAGGGTGTGGAGTACGCTGCGGTAGAAGATGCGCAGGCGGCCCTGGGGCAGATTAGTATCGTCGAGCAGGGCCTGAATGCGGGCGGCCAGCCGCTGCCGGGCGGCGGGCTCCCAGGCGCTTTGCAGCTGCCGCACCACCTCTGCCAGGGTGTGCATGGTATGGGGGAAAGCCGGGGTGTTCTTGGCGTCCTGCCAGGAGGGACCGTCGGTGACCAGATAGGAGGCCCGCTGAAACAGCAGGGCCAGCAGATGATAGCACCGCTTCTGCCGGTCAGGCAGGTGGAGCAGGTGCCGCCGGTCATAGCCCTTCCGGTGGAAGCTGCGGGCCAGGTCGTAGAGTTCCTTGCCGGCGGCCTTGTCGTCGCCGCCGTCAGCCAGTCCGTCCAATAGATCGGCCAGCCGCAGCAGGCTGGCGGAAATCTGACCCGCCGGGTCACTGGTGATGTGGGTCACCTTGGCGTTGATGAGCAGAGCGATCACCAGCAGCACGCAGCAGAAGCCCACCGCCTCCAGCTGAATGGGCAGCTGCTCCAGCGTGGGTGGACGCAGCTCCAGAAAGACGAAGGTCATGGCGTAGCCCATGTGGCCCTTGGGGGTGAACTGGCTGCACTTCCAGAACACCAGGAAGAAGGGTACGGCGAAATTCAGGATGGCGCACAGCCACACATTGAGGGCGGCGGCAAAGGCCAGCAGGCACAGCAGCAGGGACATGAGGCACATGGCCGCGTAGTCCTCCAGCCGGTTGGCCTCCTTCCGGCGGAGCTGAAACAGGGTGGTGGAGCAGGAGACCACCATGGCGTAGGTGCTGCCGAAGATCCAGGTTACCAGCAGGAACTGGACCACGTAGAACAAAATGGTGGAAAAGGCCCCCTTCCACCGGCGCCAGAACAGCGCCGGAAAGCCCCTGATGCCGGAACCCGCGGCCACAACAGATACCCCCAGTCGAGATTGATTGCTTATCTAACATTATAGAGGTAACCTGTCGGTAAGCGCAAGGGGGCGAAGAAAATTTTGTAGAACCGTGGGAATTGAAAAAGAAGGGCGGCCATTATATAATGAGCGGGATAACGATCAGACTTTGGAGGTATGCCTTTGGAACCCCTGGAACTGCTTCCCATCCCGCTGCTGCAATGGTATCGGGAAAATGCCCGGGTGCTGCCCTGGCGCAGCGACCCCACTCCCTACCATATATGGATCAGCGAGATCATGCTCCAGCAGACCCGGGTGGCGGCGGTGCTGGACTACTACCGACGCTTTCTGGCGGAACTGCCCACTGTGGCGGATCTGGCGGCGGTGGAGGAGGATCGGCTCATGAAGCTGTGGCAGGGGCTGGGCTATTACAACCGGGCCCGCAACCTGCAAAAGGCGGCCCGCCAGATCATGGAGGACCACGGCGGCGTCTTTCCCGACACCTATGAGGCCATCCACGCCCTGTCTGGTATCGGCGACTACACCGCCGGGGCCATCTCCTCCATCGCCTTCGGCATTCCCGAACCGGCGGTGGACGGCAATGTGCTGCGAGTGGTGGCCCGCATCACCGGGGACGACGGGGATATTATGAAGCCGGACACCAAGGCCCGGATGGGAGCGGCTCTGAAACGGGTGATGCCGGTGGATGCCCCCGGGGACTTTAACCAGGCCCTGATGGAGCTGGGGGCCACCGTGTGCCTGCCCAACGGCGCCCCCCTGTGCGATCAGTGCCCGGCCAGAGACTTCTGTGTGGCCCGTTTGACGGAGCGCACCGGGGAACTGCCGGTAAAGGCGGCCAAAAAGGCCCGGCGGGTGGAGGAGCGGACGGTGTTCCTCATCTTCCGGGATGGGGCGGTGGCCCTCCGGCGGCGGAAGAGCCGGGGCCTGCTGGCAGGACTGTGGGAGTACCCCAACGAGCTGTCCCCCGCACCCTGCCCGGTGGAGGCAAGTTCTCTGGAGCAGGGACCTTCCGGCAAGCATATCTTTACCCATATTGAGTGGCATATGAAGGCCGTGCTGGTCCAGACGGCCGGCGATACCCTGCCTGAGGGCTGGGTGTGGGCCACTCTGGAGGAACTGGACCGGGACTACGCCGTGCCCAACGCCTTTCAGGCTTTCAAACCTGCGGTGGAGGGGCGGCTTAAAGGAGAAGGAGAGGAACCATGGCAAAGCTGTATTTCCGGTATGGAGTGATGGGCTCCAGCAAGACCGCCAACGCCCTGATGGTGCGCTACAACTATGAGGAGCGGGGCCAGGATGCCCTGCTGGTGAAGCCTGCCATCGATCAGCGGGACGGGGCCCGGTTCGTGGCCTCCCGGGCGGGGCTGAGCCACGACTGCATCTATTTTTCTGACCTGATGGAGATGACCCCCCGGGAGCTGAAGCCCTACGCCTGCATTATCGTGGATGAGGCCCAGTTCCTCAGCCGGGAGGAGGTGCGCTACCTCACCGACCTGGTGGACGACTGGAATATCCCGGTGATCTGCTACGGCCTGCGGGCCGACTTCAAGGGGGACCTGTTCCCCGGCTCGGCGGAGCTGCTGGCCAGCGCCGACGTGATCGAGGAGGTTAAGACCATCTGCTGGTGCGGCAAGAAGGCCCTGTGCAACGCCCGTTTCGACGAGCAAGGCAATGTGCTCAAGGAGGGCGAGCAGGTGGTGCTGGGGGCCAACGACCGGTACATCGGCCTGTGCCGTAAGCACTGGAAAGAGGGTAACCTGGGCCCCAAGCAAAAGTAAGTCCCAGGAAAGCGGAAAGGAACCATTGAAATGATCTGTAATCTCTGCCCCCGGAAGTGCGGGGCGGTGCGTACGGCCGACCGGGGTGAGGGCCGCTGCCGGATGCCAGAAGCCCCGGTGGTGGCCCGGGCGGCTCTCCATATGTGGGAGGAACCCCCCATCTCCGGTACAAAGGGCTCGGGCACCGTGTTTTTCTCCGGCTGCTCCCTGGGGTGTGTGTTCTGCCAGAATGAGCAGATCAGCCACCGGGACTTCGGAAAACCCATCACGGTGGACCGGCTGCGGGCCATCTTCTTTGAACTCATTGATCAGGGGGCCCACAACATCAATCTGGTGAACCCCACCCACTACGCCCATGTGGTGCGCTCGGCGCTGGCCGAGCCTCTGCCGGTGCCAGTGGTGTGGAACTCCGGCGGCTACGACCGGGTGGAGACCCTGAAAGCTCTGGAGGGCAAGGTCCAGATCTACCTGCCCGACTACAAGTACCGCATCGCCGATTATGCCGGACGCTACTCCGATGCCCCGGACTATCCCCAGGCGGCGGAGGCGGCCATCCTGGAGATGTTCCGCCAAACCGGTCCTGTCCGCTGTGAGGACGGCCTGTTGAAACAGGGCGTGGTCATCCGCCACCTGCTGCTGCCCGGCAAGCTGGCCGAGGCCAAGCGGGTCATGGACTGGGTGGCGGAGCACTTCGGGCCGGGAGAGGTGCTCTTCTCCCTCATGAGCCAGTACATCCCCTGGGGCCGTGCGGCGGATTATCCGGAGATCAACCGCCGGGTGCGCCCCTCGGAGGTGCGGGCGGCGGAGGCCTACATGGCGGACCTGGGGCTGGAGGGCTTTGCCCAGGGGACGGAGGCCGCCCAGGCGGAGTATATCCCGCCCTTTGACCTGACCGGCGTGTAAAAACTGCATATCCCATTCTGGGGCGGGCCGCTGGCCCGCCCTTTTCCTGTCAAATGGGACAACCACCCCGCATAAGCATAGGTCGGAGGGGGTGGAGGCCATGGAACGAGACCGGAAACGGCCCGGTCTGCTGGAAAAGACGGCGGAGGTGCTGGACCTGCCCGGGGACGTGGTGGCCGGCCTGCCCAGGGTGGAGCTCACCGGCAGCCGGGAGCTGAGGATGGAAAACCACAAGGGCATCCTGGCCTATGGCAGCCAGGAGATCCACATCTCCGGCGGCAAGCTGGTCATCAAGGTGCGGGGCAGCAACCTGGAACTGAAATCCATGAACGCCAGCCAGCTGCTCATCACCGGCGAGATCGACGGGGTGGATCTGACCTGAAAAAGGAGGTGGAAGGATGCTGCTGCGGCTGGTGAACGCCCTGCGGGGGAGTGTGCGTCTGGAGGTGGAGGGAGCCTTTCCAGAGCGGTTCCTCAACCTGTGCGCTCAGCGGGGCATTTTGTTCTGGAATGTGGAGTGGATGGAGGCCACCCGTCTGCGGCTCACCGTCACCCGCCGGGGCAGCCGTCAGGCCGCCGCCCTGGGGGAGCGGACGCTGTGTACCGTTACCCCTGCCGGACGAAGCGGAATGCCCTACTTCCTGGCCCGGTTCAAGAAGCGGTATGCCTTCTGGGTGGGGATGGGCCTGTCCATGGCGGCGGTGTGCGTTCTGTCCTCCTTTGTGCTGACCATTGAAGTAAAGGGCAACACCACCGTGCCCACCGCCCAGATCCTCACCGAACTGAGGCGGCAGGGGTTGGGTATCGGTACCTTCGGCCCCGGTTTGGATGAGCGGGCGGTGGGCAACAAGGTGCTGCTCCAGCTGCCCCAGCTGTCCTGGTTGTCCATCAATCTGTACGGCACCCGGGCGGAAGTGCTGGTGCGGGAGGCGGTGGAGGCACCCGAACTGGTGGACGCTCAGGAATATGGCAGTGTGGTGGCCCGGGCTTCCGGCATTGTAACCCGTGTGGAGGCTCTCACTGGCGAGGCGGTGGTGAAGGTGGGGGATACGGTGCTGGAGGGGGAGACTCTCATCTCGGGCACTGTCCACCTGGAAGGCCCGGCCTACAGCGATAAGCCGGAGATCGGGCAGATACAGGTGCGGGCTTCCGGTCGGGTGTACGCCCGGACCTGGCGCACCATGGCGGCCCAGCTGCCCCTGGAGGCTCAGGTGAAGCGGTACACCGGGGAGGAGACCAATCTGTGGTCAGTCACCGCTCTGGGCCGCCGGACCGATTTTTTTGGAAAGGGTGGAATTTCTTTCGACAGGTATGATAAAATAAGCCATACCTGGACCCTGACCCTGCCCGGCGGCGAGGAGATGCCCCTGGCCGTCCAGCGGGAGACCTGCCGGGCCTATGAACTGGAGACGCTGGCCGTGGAGCCGGACGCGGCGGAGGCCATGCTGAAAGAGCGCCTGCTGGAGGCGCTGGAAGAGGCGGTGGGGGAGGGAGAGATCGTCAGCACGGAGTTTGCCGTGGAGACGGAGAACGGGATGCTGACCGTGACCCTTCAGGCAGAGTGCCGGGAAGAGATCGGGACATTTGTGCCCGATTCCACTACACAAGAAAACGAGGCCGATCCATGATAGAACAGACCATCAATATCGAGCGGATGGAGGACGTGGTAGACGTCTTTGGCTCCTTTGACGAGAATATCAAGCTGGTGGAGCATGAGCTGGACGTGACGGTGGTAAGCCGGGACAACCAGCTGAAGGTGTCCGGCGAGGCGGAGAACGTGATGCACGCCGTCAAGGCCATCGAGGGCCTGCTGGGCCTGGCGGGGCGGAAGGAGACCATCAGCGAGCAGAACGTGCGCTACATCATCAATCTGGTAAAGGCGGGCAACGAGTCCCACATTAACGACATTGCCCGGGATGTCCTGTGTGTCACTGCCAAGGGCAAGCCTATCAAGGCCAAGACCCTGGGCCAGAAGCGGTATGTGGACGCCATCAAGAAAAATACCATCACATTGGGCATCGGCCCGGCGGGCACCGGCAAGACCTATCTGGCGGTGGCCGCCGCCGTGGCCGCCTTCCGGGACAAGCAGGTCAACCGCATCATCCTGACCCGGCCCGCCGTGGAGGCGGGCGAGCGGCTGGGCTTCCTGCCCGGCGATTTGCAGAGCAAGGTAGACCCCTACCTGCGGCCCCTGTACGACGCCCTCTTTGAGATGCTGGGGCCCGAGACCTACCAGAAGTACCTGGAGCGGGGCAACATCGAGGTGGCTCCCCTGGCCTATATGAGAGGCCGCACCCTGGACGACTCCTTCATTATCCTGGACGAGGCCCAGAACACCAGCCGGGAACAGATGAAGATGTTTTTGACCCGCCTGGGCTTCGGTTCCAAGATCGTCATCACCGGCGACATCACCCAAATCGACCTGCCCCGCGACACTGTGTCCGGCCTGAAAGAGGCCATGCGGGTGCTGGACGGGGTGGAGGATATCGCCATCTGCCGCCTGAACGAGTCCGACGTGGTGCGTCACGTCATTGTCCAGCGGATCATCAAGGCCTATGAGGCCGACGAGAACCGCCGGGCCAAGAAGGAGAAGAAAGCATGAACCATGAGATCATCATTGAGACCGAGGTGGATGGGGCGGAGGAGTACGCCGACCTGCTGCGGCAGGTGATCCCCGCCGCGCTGGACGCCCAGGGGGTGGATGTACCCTGCGAGGTGGACGTGCTGTTCACCGACGACGAGGGTATCCACCAGATCAATCTGGAGCAGCGAGGGGTGGACAGGCCCACCGACGTACTCTCCTTCCCCATGTTCGACCTCCAGCCCGGAGAACATCCCGCCGGGGAGGACGCCGATCCCGGCACCGGCCTGGTGCCTCTGGGGGATATGGTACTCTCCCTGGAACGGGCCCGCGCCCAGGGGGAGGAGTTCGGCCACGGTACCCGCCGGGAGGCGGCCTATCTGGCTGTCCACTCGGTGCTCCACCTGCTGGGGTACGACCATATGGATGAGGGCCCCATGAAGGCCCAAATGAGAGAGCGTGAGGAGATCATCCTGGGGCGGCTGGGCATTGGCCGGGAGGGACAGGATGGGTAAGGTTGGACGGTATGCCGCCGCCGGCGGGGCCATCTCCATCGGCATCTGCATCCTGCTGTGCATGGCGCTGGGCAGCATGGTGGAAAACGCCATAACGATTGTGGCCTGCGGAGTGCTCTTTGCGCTGCCGGGTATTGTGGCCGGCTGCGCCTGGGGGCTGTATGAGGCGCTGAAAGAGAGACGGAACGACTGGGAAAATACGAAATAACGCTCAAGAAAGTTGAGGATCACCTATGGAAATTAAAAAATCTGGAATGATCAGCATCGTGGGCCGGCCCAACGTGGGCAAGTCCACCCTGACCAACGCCCTGGTGGGTGAAAAGATCGCCATTGTCTCCAACAAGCCCCAGACCACCCGCAACCGCATCAGCGCCGTGGTCAACCGGGGAGAGTGCCAGTACGTTTTCCTGGACACTCCCGGCCTCCATAAGGCCCGTACCCGGCTGGGCGACTACATGGTGAAGGTAGTCAAGGAGAGCGTGGCCGACGTGGACGCCATCCTGCTGCTGGTGGAGCCCATCCCTCACATCGGTGGCCCCGAGGCCGAGCTCATCGCCCGCATCAAGCAGTTGGGCGTGCCCTCCATCCTGGTCATCAACAAGATGGACACCGTGGAGAAGGAGGCCCTGCTGGCCGTCATGCAGACCTACGGCCAGGCCCACGACTTCAACGCCATCCTGCCCATCTCCGCCAAGCAGAACGAGGGCGTAAACGAGCTGCTGGACCTGCTGGCAGAGTTCCTGCCTGAAGGCCCCCAGCTCTTCCCTGACGACATGGTCACCGACCAGCCCGAGCGGCAGGTGTGCGCCGAGATCATCCGGGAGAAGCTGCTGCTCTGCCTGGACAAGGAGATCCCCCACGGCACCGCCGTGGAGATCACCCGCTTCTCCGAGCGGGACAACGAGATCATCGACCTGGACGCCACCATCTACTGTGAGAAGGCCAGCCACAAGGGCATCATTATCGGCAAGGGGGGCGCCATGCTCAAGAAGATCTCCACCCTGGCCCGCACCGACATCGAGGCCTTTATGGGTACCAAGGTGTTCCTCCAGACCTGGGTGAAGGTCAAGGAGGGCTGGCGGGACAACCTGAATCTCATCCACAACTTCGGCTACCGGTGTGACAATTAGTTGAAAAACGTCCCGCCTGTCGCAGCAATCCTGACGCACAGGTGGGCGGCATCACATAGTATTTTTAAGGGTCTTGGAGCAATCCGAGGCCCTTTTTTCGTACCCTTGACACCCATTCAAGCCTGTTCCCAAGGCTCGTCACGACCTCTGGAACGAGGTTTCCGAGGCGAAAATCCTGCTCCGGTGTACGTGCCTATTTTGCCGCAAAATGTGCGGAAAACGGCAGTATTTGTGCCGGAATATGAAGCAAATGCTGACGCATCCGGGTACGCTCCATGTTTGGGGTGAGGGTGATGGGGTGTGTGAGGGGAAGAGGGAGAGGGGTACAGGGAATGGGTACAGGGATATGGTGCATGACTGGGAAAAGTGATGGGGTTGAGAGGGTGGTATGGTATGTTGGTGCGGTCAGGATATGTGAGATTGTGGGTACGGTTTGTAAGTTACAGGTACA